>NZ_JBQTDC010000015.1:0-86887 GCF_052353045.1 Halomonas sp. AOP7-B1-5
AACGCCGTACTTTTGCACGGCGTTTAAAATTAATTAATAAAACTGACCTTATGTTAGCCCGCTAAGCTAAGGCGCGCCTGAAAGACTCGCTAGCATGATCACCCTTAATCTTTAAAAACCACATTAGCGACATCCTTATAGCGATTTGCAAAGTGCACGGTTACCCCATCTTTAAGATACTCTGGTAACTCTTCATAATCCCGCCGGTTGGCCTCAGGCAAAATCAATTCAAAGATATCGCTGCGCCGGGCAGCAATGACTTTTTCACGAATGCCACCAACGGGAAGCACCTGACCGGTTAGCGTCAGCTCACCCGTCATCGCCAGCGGCCGATTAATAGCCTCATGTTTGGCAAGTGACAGCAGCGCGGTAGTCATGGTCACCCCGGCGGACGGCCCATCCTTTGGTGTAGCACCTTCCGGCACATGAAGATGGACAAAAGCTGAATCAAAGAAATCAGCATCCGCTCCATACTCCTGCAGGTGGCCCAGCGTATAGCTGTAAGCGATGTTGGCAGACTCCTTCATGACATCGCCAAGTTTGCCCGTAAGCTTAAATCCGCGGTCCAGCGAGTGGATCTTGCCAGCTTCAATGGGTAGCGTGGCGCCCCCCATGGATGTCCAAGCAAGCCCTGTTACCACACCTTCACCCTTGAGCACTTTCTCTTTACGGAACAGAGGTGCCCCTAGGAACTCTTCGAGGTTATTGACCGATACTTTGACGGTTTCGAGTTCTTCTTCCAATAGTTTGACGGCCGCTTTGCGCACAATACGATGAAGCTGTTTTTCAAGCTGCCGAACCCCTGCTTCACGGGCATACCCTTCGATGACTTGCTTTAAGGCTGCTTCGGTCAAGTTAATACGCTTTTTGGGCATATTGTTGCGCTTAAGCAGCTTCGGCCACAGATGATGCTTGGCAATCGCGAGCTTTTCCTCGGCAATGTAGCCGGATAAGCGAATTTGCTCCATACGGTCCAGCAGAGGGCCAGGAATCGAGTCCAGCGTATTGGCCGTACAGATGAACAGCACCTTGGAAAGGTCCATCCTGACATCTAGATAGTGATCCAGAAAGTCGATATTTTGTTCAGGATCCAGTACTTCAAGCAGCGCCGAGGCAGGGTCGCCCTGGAACGATTGTCCCAGCTTATCGATTTCATCCAGCATGATAACGGGGTTTTCGACTTCGACTTCTTTAAATGCCTGGACAAGCTTGCCGGGCATCGCGCCTACGTATGTACGCCGATGGCCCTTGATTTCCGCTTCGTCGCGCATTCCGCCGACCGAGAAACGATAGAATTCTCGCCCCAAGGCTTCGGCAATAGAGCGGCCGATGGACGTTTTACCCACCCCAGGAGGGCCAATCAGCAAAACAATTGAGCCGCCCACATCGCCTTTAAATGTGCCTTCCGCCAGGAACTCCACAATTCGTTCTTTAACATCTTGCAGGCCGTCGTGGTCTCGGTTCAACACCTCACGGGCATGACCTAAATCAAGCTTATCCTGACTTGTGACTCCCCAGGGCAAGCAGGTTAGCCAGTCAAGATAGTTACGCGTAGTACCATACTCGGGGGAGCCGGTTTCCAGAACACTCAGCTTATTGAGCTCATCATCGATACGGCTTTGAACACGCTCAGGAACAACTAATGATTCCAGACGGTTTCTAAAAGTATCGACATCGTTTTCACGGTCATCCTTGGAAATGCCTAGCTCGCGCTGAATAACTTTTAGCTGCTCGCGCAGGAAAAACTCACGCTGGCGGTCCTGCATTTGCGCATTGACCTGTTCGCTGATTTCGCTTTGCAGCTGGGCAACCTCAATCTCCTTACGCAGAAGAGGCAAAACCTTGTGCATACGCTCAGCGACCGGCAGCGTTGCCAGCACGTCCTGGAGTTCAGGCCCTTTGGCCGACGTAATCGCTGCGGCAAAATCGGTTAAGGGGCCTGGCTGATGAGGGCTAAAGCGATTTAGATAGTGCTTTAGTTCTTCGCCATAAAGCGGGTTGATCGGCAGCAACTCTTTAATACCGTTAATGATCGCCATGGCGTAAGCACGGGTTTCTTCATTTTCGGCATCGACGGGTTCTTTGGGGTAAGTGACCTCAACCAGATAAGGCGGCTCTTTAGAAAGCCAGCGCTTAATATGAAAACGCTGCACCCCTTGGGCAATAAACTGAATTTGCTGGTCTTCACCTTTGAGCTTATGCACTCTGACGGCGGTACCAATTTCTGGAAAATCATCGTGGTCTAACGACTCAACACCGCCCTCGCCCACGAAGGCAACACCCAGGGTTTTATGCGGCGTATTGCCGACACGACGCATGGTTTCTTCCCAGCGCTCACGGTTGATTACCAGTGGCTGTACCTGAGCCGGGAAAAAAGGCCGGTTGTGAATAGGGAGTAAGTAGATGCGCTCGGGGAGCATTTCACTGGCGGGAACCAGCGAGTTTATCTTCTCGCCGTCTGAACGATGCTCATTTTCGCTGGCATCATCAGATTGGTGCGATGACGATTCGTCGTCCGCCAGCCAATCGAGATTATCGTGATCGCGGTTATTATCCTGGTCGCTCATGCACCCTCCAATAAACAGTGACTGACGGCTCTACCGTCTAGCATTGCCTATGGAATGCGGGCAAAGAGCTCAAACTTCAACCCTTATGGTTGTCTATTGCGGCCATAGCTCAGGCAAGGGTCGACCATTAACGCGCCAGCTGCCACGTATAACGTCAAACTGTAAATCCCGGGTACCTAGCGGCAGACCTAACCATAACGCGGTGACAGTAGGCGCATCATGCCACATAAAATCGCCATCCAAGCGTTCAAACCAGCGCTCGCGCTCATCCGTTTTATCAAGTGCAGTAACACTTAACTGATCCAGCTTTCGGGCATCGAAAAACAGCGCACCATCAGCATCAACGCGAATACCCAATAAAGGGCTATTCAACGCTACCGTGGATACATCCAGGCGTGGAGAGTCACTCAATATCTGGAGCAGGTCAGGCTCAAGGCGGGACAGCAAACCTTCGGCCATCGGCAGACTGGTATCGCCCCACGCGGCTTCCTGACGCAAGCGTCGGATCGTCTGGCGTATGGCATCGGCATTTAGGCGCGAAAGCTCCATTTCAATACGCCCGTTAATCAGCGGCGTATCCGGAGCCTCAGAAGGCACCATCATATCGCCCATCACCAGTTCACCTTTAATGCGCAGCTCGCTTTCATCCAACACCATATAGCTTTGCAGGCTAAGCGGCGCTAGCTGTATGGCATAGGCAGGATAACGTAGCGCCACCGAATCAACTTGCAAATGGTCACGCTGGGTAAAATGATAGGCATCGTCAATATAGGTGTAACGACTTTCAAGCAGCGTTGGCCCCAAGGTCAACTGCGCGACACCATCTATTAATGACAGTTGGTCGAGACGAACACGTAAACGCCAGTCACCAAAGACACCTTCAAGACGCAGGCGCGCACCGCGAACTTCAAGTTCTCGTCCACTTTGCTGGATAATAAAGGGGGCTAAGGCGAGCTGTAGTTCGCTACGGCCACTTAACGTGTGATAGCGCCCTTTCCAACGTGGGGCGGATGCCGCGGTTACCTCGCCGACTGCACGCTGTAAGACCGTATCCAGACGCGGCGAAAGCGTGCCTTCGACATCGGTGCTTAAAATGCCGTGACGAGCGCGGTAGGTAAGCTCTAACCGCCAGGGGCGCCCCAGTAGAGGTGAAAGCAATAAACGTCCCTGGGAACTTAACCAGCCACGACTGCTCTCAGTACGGGTTACCCGCCATTCACCTCGCGCTTCCAAATCTTCTAGTGCCTGACGAAGGCTACGCTCAAATAACACGCTGGACAGCAGTTGTCCTGCCATCCATACGATGGCGATCGCTGCCAAGATAGGGACGATTAAACGTTCCTTGCGCATGCCATCTCCTTGAGCCGCACCGGTAAGAAGTACTTTTCGTCAGCGCCTTTACTACGTTTTTTATCAGCACTTCTAATAAGTACTTTTTATCAGCACCTCTCATAAGTACATTTCGCCAGTACCATAATAAGTACTTTATAAGTACTTTTTGTACGTAACTTTCGCCAGTGTCACCTGCCGCTGCGTATTAGTGCAACCGATACCATCAATGTAGCCAATACCATCAATGTAACCAATACCATAGGTGCATGGTGCTCCAGGCATAGATCCCGGCCATGACATCATCAATCATGATGCCAAAGCCACCGGCAACACGCCGGTCCGCCCAGCGAATCGGCCAAGGTTTAAACACATCGAAGATACGGAACACAATAAAGCCCCATAGCGCGGCCTCCCAGGAGAAAGGCACGGCGGCCATCGTAATCCAGTACCCCACGAACTCATCCCAAACAATGCCGGAATGATCGTGTACGCCTAAATCATGCGAGGTCTTATCACACAGCCAAACGCCGACGATAAAGGCGACAAGCACAATACCTAAATACCAGCCGAGCGGTAAATCCGCCATCATCCAGTAGAAAGGGATGGCGGCGAGCGTGCCAAAGGTACCCGGCGCCCAGGGCACCGTACCGCTGCCTAAACCAAACGCGAAAAAATGCGTTGGGCGACGCCACACACTTGATGGTGCACGGTTCATGGCGTTCCCTCATTAAAATGCTGCCAACCAGCCTTGCTATACGGTGCGATCCCTTCAACACCCAGCGTTTCACTGCATTGGCCGATCACTGTTAACGCTAATCCCTGCTTGCGGAGATCACGCTGTGCGTTAACCACGTTTTCCGGCGCCAGGGTAACCAGCAGTTCATAATCATCCCCGCCTGACAGCGCAGCGTTGCGCGCCTCTTCAAGGCCAAGCGACTCGATAAGTGTCTCGGCCAATGGCAACGACTCGACATCAATAATAGCGCCTACCTTGGAGGCTGCGCGCAGATGGGCAAGATCGGCCAATAGCCCATCAGAGATGTCCATTGCGGCGGTCGCCATATCGCGAAGTACCACCCCCGCCGCTAAACGCGGCTCGGGCAGCAAATAGCGGCGCAGCAAGGGATGCTTGAGATCACGTTCACCACGCTGCCAAAGTGCTAACCCGCCAGCGCCACCGCCTAGGGCACCGGTGACCGCAATCATATCGCCAGGCCTGGCGCCTGCACGGGTCAAAGCACGACCCTTGAGCACCTCGCCCATAACGGTTACCCCGATGCTCAGAGCACCCGATGTGACGTCGCCACCAGCCAGCGTGGTTGACTGCTGCTGACATAGCGAATGAAAACCATCGGCAAAATCTTTTATCCACGCGTGGATAGCGGCATCATCAAAAAACGTTCGCTGATCCAGCGTGAGCGCCATAAAACACCAGCGCGGGTCTGCGCCCATGGCCGCTAAATCGCTTAACGCAACGGCAAGCGCACGATGCCCCACCGCAAAGGCCGGGGCATCATGGGGGAAGTGAACATCCACAACGGACGTATCAACGCTAACCGCGAGCTGATGATTCGCTTGAGGCACTAACAGGGCAGCATCGTCGCCACCACCCAGTGCGACGCCATCTTTCGCATTAAGCTTTTGCGACGGCATCAGATAACGACGAATCAAATCAAATTCGGCAAGCACAAAGGCCCCTTAAACGTTTTATCAGGCAGCCCGGCGTTACAAACGGCGAGCGCTGACTTCGGCACTTCTCAAGCGATTAGCCAGCTTGTCGAGAATGCCGTTCACGTATTTATGGCCGTCGGTTGCGCCAAACGACTTGGCCAACTCAACCCCTTCATTGATAACTACCCGGTACGGCACCTCCATACGGCGGGAAAGCTCGTAAGCCCCCAGACGTAAAATAGCTAGCTCTACCGCATCCAGATCTTCCAGACGGCGATCCAGCAAGGGAGATATTTCACGATCAAGCTCAATCTTAAAACGCGCGGTGTTGTGCAGAAGCTCGTGGAAAAGCGCCTTGTCAGCGATTTCCATCACCTTAACCCAGTTTTCATGATCTTCCAGGTCATCATCAGCTACCTGGCTACGAAACTCGGCTTCAACAGCAGTAATCGATTTACCGGTCATCTGCCACTGATACAACCCCTGTACGGTCAATTCACGGGCAGCGTGACGGCTCTGCTGTGCGGCAGAGGGCTTACGCTCACGGCGCTCGCTCATTGTGAATCTCCTAGCGGTATCGCGCGCAGCAGTGAGACCATTTCCATCGCTGCCATAGCGGCTTCCGTTCCCTTGTTGCCCGCTTTGGTACCCGCACGCTCAATCGCCTGCTCGATGGACTCAACGGTCAATACGCCATTTGCGACCGGCGTATCAAACTCCAGCTGCAAATGGTTCATCGCAGTATTACAGCCGCCTGCTACGTATTCAAAGTGCGGCGTACCGCCACGAATCACCGCGCCAAGCGCGATAACCGCGTCAGGTTTCATCACTTTAAGCACACGCTTTACCGCAAGCGGCAGTTCCCAGGCACCCGGAACGTGAACAATATGAATATTCTCGGCATCTACACCGTGACGCGTCAAACTATCAATAGCGCCTTCCACAAGACTATCAACCACATGATGGTTGAACCTGCCAACCACGATAACGTAGCGGCCATCGACGTCGACAAACGTACCTTCTACTTGAGAGAGGGATTGCATCAATTTATTCCTGCTGAGAAATTGGCTCATACACGGTGTCATTCGGCCCCACGAGCTCGACAACTTCAAGATCAAAGCCTGAAAGGGCCGAAAACTTCCATGGTGAGCTTAGTAGCCGCATTTTACCAACGCCTAAATGGCGCAGAATCTGCGAGCCAGTACCAATCGTTAAATAATTACCCGTGCCATCGAAGTCGCTGGTGCGCGGCTGACGCACGCGGTCCAAAAACACGTCTAACTGATCTTTTAAATCCTGATGCGGACGGCCGTCATCAATAAGCACCAGAACGCCGGCAGACGAGCCGGCGATCTCTTCAAGCGCCCGATGGGCATTCCAGCGCCCCTGCTCATCTTTGGCTAAGCCGAGCACATCACGCAGCGTATCCGCCAGATGAACGCGAACGGTGGTTGCCTGATCCGGAGTGGGGTGCCCCTTCACGAGCGCTAAATGATGCGCCCCCTGGATGCGATCACGGAAAACATGCAGCGCCAGCTCCCCTTGAGAAGTCATGACGGTGGAGGTTTCCACATGATCAACCGTCTGCTCATGAATAATACGGTAATGAATCAGGTCGGCAATGGTACCGATTTTAATATCATGCTGCTTGGCAAACGCCTCAAGTTCAGGCCGACGCGCCATGCTGCCATCATCATTCATAATCTCGCAAATCACACCGCTTGGGTCACAACCGGCTAAAGCGGATAAATCGCAGGCCGCCTCTGTATGACCTGCGCGGCGCAATACGCCACCGGGCTCGGCCATCAGCGGAAAAATATGCCCAGGCTGCACAATATCAGTCGGTTTAGCATACGGTGCGCAAGCCGTTTGAACCGTGCGCGCGCGATCAGCGGCCGAGATACCGGTTGTGACACCTTCCGTTGCTTCGATGGAAAGCGTGAACTTGGTACCAAAGCCCGAGCCGTTATCACGCACCATCAAGGGCAAATTGAGCTGCTCGCAATGCTCTCGCGTCATCGGCATGCAGATAAGGCCACAAGCAAAGCGAGCCATAAAGTTGATATGCTCGGCCTGAACTTTCTCGGCCGCCATGATGATATCACCTTCATTTTCGCGATCCTCATCATCCATGAGGATCACCATTTTGCCCTGGCGAATATCGTCCACCAGCTCGGCGATAGAGGCTAAGCCCCCAGAGGAGGAATGCGCCATGGAAGCTCCTAAATATGAATTCGCACGGTATGCGATGTGGCGCAACGTCTTCGCTGCGCGATACTTAAAGATTATGATGCCAACGCTGGCGATACCAAACTGGCGACCTGAATTTGCGACAAGAGTACCTTGCTATCGCCACATGCGCTAGTCAGGCTGAGGCGAGGCAATAATACGCCAATCACGACCGACAGCGCGCATATCATGAATGGTTAAACGCCGTTGATCCGCCATTCGTGAAAGCCCAGGCAGCGCAAAGAGCGGCTTTGCTTCACCACCCAATAAAGTGGGAGCGACAAAAAGTTGAAGCTCATCTACTAGCTGAGCATCTAACAGCGCCCCGGCAAGCGTAGCCCCTGTTTCAACCAGTAACTCATTAACCTGCTCGTTTTCAGCCAGCCACTGAAGCAACTCCTTCAGCGGAAGGCGTCCATCACTACCTGGCTCAAACACATGCACTTCAGCACCGGCGGCGATCAACTTAGTGCGTTTTTCAGGCGAATGTGCAGGCGTTGTCATGATCAGCGTTCGGCCCGGCTCGGTTAAGCAGGCCGTGGCCAGCGGTAAGCGCAGCCGGGTATCCACAATAATGCGTAACGGCTGGCGCAAAACTACCGTATCTGCGTTTGCCAGCTGCAATTGCTCAACCCGTAAAGTCAGCCGTGAGTCGTCCATGATGATCGACTCAACACCGCTTAAAATAGCGCTGGAACGCGCCCGCAAACGCTGAACATGACTGCGCGCTTCAGGACCGGTTATCCACTGCGACTCACCTGATCCCATCGCCGTGCGGCCATCCAGACTCATGGCCATTTTCAGGCGTACAAAAGGACGTTGATGCTCCATACGGGCAATAAAGCCCGGGTTCAAGGCGCGTGCATCCTGCTCCAGCAGTCCCACGCCGACCTCGATGCCTGCCGCCCTGAGTACCTTGATTCCGTTCCCACTCACTTGTGGGTTAGGGTCCACCATGGCGACGACGACCCGCGCTATCCGGGCATTTTGGAGCGCTACCGCACAGGGCCCCGTTCTCCCAGTATGTGAGCAAGGTTCTAGGGTAACGTACGCCGTAGCGCCCCTTGCATGCTCACCGGCGGCATTTAGCGCGTTGATTTCGGCATGGGGCTCACCGGCGCGCACGTGATACCCCTCTCCCACAATCTGCCCTGGCTGGCCAGGCAACTGCTGTACGATGACACACCCCACCCGCGGATTGGGGTCGGTGGTATACAGGCCCTTTCTTGCGAGCTGGAGGGCGCGCGCCATGTAACGGTGGTCTAAATCACTAAACGGGACAGTAGCACCCATTACGTATCGTCCTTCTCATGCCCTGGGGTTATGCGGGGCGGTTCCTGAGAAAGGCGGTCAATCTCAGCACGAAACTCGTCCAGATCCTGAAACTTACGGTATACGGAGGCAAATCGAATATAGGCAACTTGATCCAGGTTCTTTAAGGCCTGCATCACGGATTCGCCGATGTCTCGCGCGTTAATTTCCCGGTCCCCCCTGGCGCGCAGCGTTTGACGAATACGTTCAACCGCCGCTTCAATAGATTCAGCACTGACCGGGCGTTTTTCTAATGCACGCACCATTCCATCGCGTAACTTTGCTTCATTAAAGCTTTCACGGGAGCCATCTGACTTTACGACCCGAGGCATCAGCAGCTCGGCCGTTTCGTAAGTAGTAAAGCGCTCATGGCAATTAGCGCACTGCCGACGCCGACGCACCTGATCGCCTTCCGCTACCAGTCGCGAATCGGTCACTCGAGTATCAGTAGCACCACAAAAAGGACAATGCATAGCGGTCAACCTGTTGTCAGTCCGTGCTGTAAGCTGCACGAGTAAGCGTGTTATAACCTAATTATCACTCACTATTTTCAAGCACGTTTTTTATCTCTTATCGGGCGTAAACTCAAACGCCGTAAGGGGTTAAACGCGGGCCATAATGAAACGTCGGCGGCCTGTTACCCTGCATTGTAACGATTTGGCACACAAGCTGCATTTGTTCAATGCTAGTGCTTAATGAATTCAGGAGACAAATGGTTGATAAGGAGCCCCTTATGCCGACGTTTGAAAAGAAGGTTCACGGTTATCTGACGCATCTTTATGGCCCTCGCGCCGATGAAGTCCTGCGTCGTCTGGGCCAGCATCTCGATCACTTCCGTTCGTTAAGCGCGTCAGCATTAACCGATGCGCCAACGCACTGCGGCTCGGCACCAACATGGAGCGAAAAGGATCAGTGGTTGATCTGTTATGGTGATTCCATCATCGACACTGACTCCCCGCCTCTCGCCGTCCTGAACGATTTTTTACAGACGCGCCTGGGCGATCGCATCAGCGGTGTGCATGTTTTACCCTTCTTTCCCTGGAGTAGTGATGACGGTTTTTCGGTCATTCACTACCGTGAGGTCAATCCGGAACTTGGCGACTGGCAGCATATTCAGACACTGGCCCAACATTATGATGTGATGGCGGATCTGGTGCTGAACCATGTTTCCCGGGAATCGCTCTGGTTTGTCGATTACTTAAGCGGCAGCCTGCCGGGCCGCGATTACTTTATTGAAGTAGACCCTGAAACGGATATTTCCCACGTTACCCGCCCGCGTAGCAGCCCCCTACTCGTTCCGGTGGCAACACGCCGCGGCACGCGCCACCTCTGGGCAACCTTTTCAGAAGACCAGCTTGATTTAAACTTTGAAAATCCTGATGTGCTTTTGGAGTTTGTGGGAATTTTGTTGTTCTACCTACAGCAAGGGACACGGATCATTCGCCTGGATGCCGTGGCATTTTTATGGAAGCGTCTGGGTACTTCGTGTATCCATCTACCTCAAACGCACACTGTTGTACGCCTGTTACGTGCCGTCGTGGATGAAATTGCGCCAGGCACCCTGCTAGTTACCGAAACCAACGTGCCCCACGAAGAAAATATCAGTTACTTCGGTCTGGAGCGCCTGCCCGAAGGCCCGCCTGATGAAGCACATATGGTGTATCAATTTGCGCTCCCTCCGCTGCTACTTCACACCTTAACGCGGGGCGAATCGGAAACCCTGCAAGCATGGTTATCAAGTTTACCGGTATTGCCGTACCAGTGTACGTACCTGAACTTTACCGCAAGCCACGATGGTATTGGCGTGCGCCCTTTGGAGGGATTGCTGCCTAACCATGAGCGCGACGCACTTTTAGAGCTGATGCATCGCTTCGGCGGTTTTGTCAGCATGCGCAGCAACCCCGATGGCAGCGATACACCTTACGAAATTAATATCACTTGGTTCGAAGCAATGCGTGGCACCCACCGTGGCCCAGACCCATGGCAGGTAGCACGCTTTTTGTGCAGCCAAGCTATTATGCTGAGCCTACAGGGGATTCCAGCCCTGTATATTCATACGCTGACCAGCACGCTCAATGATGTCGAAGGCGTTGAGCGCAGTGGCCGCTTACGCTCGATTAATCGGCGTCGCTGGCAGAGCAGTGAGCTTGATCTACTGCTCGATAACACCACCAATCCGACGCACTATATTTTCCAAGCACTGTGTCGCCTGCTTGAACAGCGCCAGCAGGAACCATGCTTTCATCCCAGTGCTGCACAGCGCGTACTTACTTCGCCACCGGAGCTTCTTGCCATCGAGCGCGGCCCGTTACATAGCGGGCGCCGGCTACTTGCTCTGTATAATGTCACCGACAAACCATTATGTTTGTCAGACATGGGAGAAGCCGTGGCACAATCGCTTGAACAGCACAATTGGCAAGCGATTGAGCCCGAAAGCGCGCATCTAGAGGACACGCTTTCGCCTTATGCGGCACGCTGGCTAATCGCCTTTACATAGTGTTTTATATTAGTAGTGCTTAGGTATTTAGCACTCAGGTATTAATAGTGCTCGGGTATGAATAATGCCTGGGTATTAATAGCGTTTGGGTATTACCTGACGATAGGCTCTGCTACGTTATGGCATCGACTGGGTTTGTCTTTTTGCGCAATCGCGTATACGCAAGGATGTTGTAATGTCATTTAGACACAGCTTTTTTAGCCCTTCTGCATTGAGTAGTTTTTTGTTGTTGGCAGGCGTTAGCACAAGCCAGGCGAGCGAATTGCCAGCTCCGGTGCAAGCATTAGCCAATCAGGGGTGGGAAATTCATGGCCAGTTTGATGCCCCCGGTGGCCTAACAGGCTATGGTGCAAGTACCCAGGGGCAGGAAATTGCGATCTACCTTACCCCCGACGAAGAGCATGCCATTGTCGGTACATTAACAGATAGCCAAGGTAACAACCTGACAGAAGCCCAGCTGGATGAGCATGTACGCGCGGCACTTGAGGCTGAAACATGGCAATTACTGGAAAACAGCCACTGGATACAGGATGGCAACCCCGAAGCCCCTCAGGTAATTTATACCTTTACCGATGCCAACTGCACTTATTGTCAGGCGTTTTGGGAACAAACGCGCCCCTGGGTAAATGCCGGCAAGGTGCAGCTACGCCACATTATGATAGGTATCTTAGCGCCCGATAGCCCTGGAAAAGCCGCTGTTCTACTTGGCGCTGATGACCCCAGCGCAGCACTTAAGCGTAAGAAAGAGGGCGAAGTAATTACCGCGAGTGCGCAGCCACGCGAGATCGAAGAACAGGTATACACAAACAACCAGCTGTTTGAAGCATTAGGGCTTTACGCTACGCCCACCAGCGCCTTCCAACGGGAAACGCCTAACGGTGATCTGCGTATCGACCGAATACAGGGTATGCCCGATGAAGCCCGTCTGATAGAAATGATGGGGAGCCCAGCGCCCTAAGTTTTAAACCCTAAGTCTTAAACTCTAAGTCTTAAACCCTAAGTCTTAAACAAAAGCTAATCAAATTTAAAATATCAACATAACCTATTGATATAAGCCGCCCTTTGTTGGCGGCTTTTTTATAGACGTCTTTCATACCAAAAATATATGTAAATTAGGCTAACGTCGTAGGCAATTAGGCCGATATACCAAAGTCATTCATTAATAGCTTGATTGTTATAGGACACACATGACTCGATTGACTACGAATCAACAACTTTGGAGCATTTTGGGGATCATCTGCCTGGCCATGCTGACGCTGGTTGGGTGGTTAACGTGGGAATCTCGCCAAACCATTGAGCAAGAACGTCGTACGAGTATTCAACATGTGGTTGAAAGCCTTCATTCTCAGTTGGAAACATTGCAAACCAAAGCAAGCAATGGAGAACTAACCCTGCAAGAGGCCCAGCAACGCGCCATCGATAGCTTGGCCAATGCAAGCTTCGCTGAGGGTGAATACGTCTTTGCTTTTGATGACCAGCTAAAGATCGTCTCCCACCCTAACCGCCCACGAGGCGAAGATATGAGCAGCTTTACAGATACCCAAGGTATGCACTTGTATCCTGCGTTTCTTAATGCCGCACGCTCAGGTGGAGGACATGTCGAATATTTTTCCCGCCGCCTTTCGGGTGACGAAGAATTTCCAAAAATCAGTTATTTCGCCTACATCCCCGAATGGAACTGGGCGTTTGGCGCCGGCATCTATGTCGACGACATTCAAGATGCTTTTATCAGCAATCTTATCCGTTCTCTAATAGCGCTGATGATTATTGGCATTCCCGTGACCGTGCTTATGGGCTGGGTCATCCGCGATGTAGCTCGCCGCCTAGGAGGGGACCCACGTTACGCGGCCAGTATAGTCCGCCATATTGCAGACGGTGATTTGACCCGCAACACTCAGCTTTCCAGCAATGACCACGATAGCCTACTGTTTGATATTAATCGCATGCGTGAAGCGTTAGCCGACACGATAGGCGATATTCACCACGGTGCCGATCAGGTAAATAATGGTGTTGATCAAATCGTGGGTGTGAATGAAGAGCTTTCAACGCGCACCGAACAGCAGGCCGCTTCGCTTGCTGAAACGGCGTCAAGCATGGAAGAACTCACGGCAACAGTGAAGCAAAATGCCGAGCATGCGGACCACGCGCGCAAACTGGCGACCACCACCGCCGAAAAAGCACAGCGGGGCAGCGATGCGATGACGGCAGTAGTGAGCACCATGGCCAACATCAATGAAAGCTCGGCCCAAATGAGCAGCATCGTTAACACGATTGACGCTATCGCGTTCCAAACCAACATTTTGGCGCTTAATGCCTCGGTTGAAGCGGCCAGAGCCGGTGAACAAGGCCGCGGCTTTGCGGTTGTCGCAAATGAGGTACGCCAGTTGGCCAGCCGTTCGGCATCTGCTGCCCAGGAAATTAAAAAGCTGATCGAGAACTCAGGCGCCAAGGTAGCCGATGGTAGCCAGCAAGTTCGCAATACAGGTGAAATCATTAATAACGTGGTCACCGATATCCAGCAGCTCAGCACGCTAGTACAGGAGATTTCAGCAGCGACCAGCGAACAAAGTAGCGGCATTGAGCAGGTGAATCTGGCGGTCACGCAAATGGATCAAATGACCCAGCAAAACGCAAGCCTGGTACAAGAGAGCAATCACGCAACGCAAGCCCTGTCCCACCTGAGCATTCAGCTGCGCCAGCGTGTAGCTAACTTCCGCATTAACCAAACGACGGCGGCTAAACCGGCAACCGCCCTGCCTTTAGCCCCTTCAACATTGCGGTACGCACACGATGACAGTGATTTTTAAATCGAGTTGATGGCAATGTAAAACGCCCTCTTGGCTTTAGGCCAAGGGGGCGTTTTTTTGGCCTCGCGTTGTATCGCAACCGTAAGCTAAACATCAAATAACGTTACAAAAATATAAGCCGCTGAGCTAACGTCTTCAGTAATTAGGCCGATATATAGAATCGTCATTCATTCTTAACTTAACGTCTATAGGAAGAATATGAAGCATTTAACAACAACAACAAAACTTTGGGGCACGTTGGGTATTATCTGGGCCACCATGCTGCTGTTAGTTGGCTGGCTAGCCTGGGAGAACCGCCAAACAATTGAGAGCGAGCGCCGCGACAGCATTCAGCACGTGGTCGAAAGTGTGCATAGTCAAATTGAAGCCCTACAGGCACGCGTAGCCGCTGGCGAGCTAAGCCTTGAAGAAGCGCAACAGCGCGCTATCGACAATATGGCCAGCGCTAGCTTCGGGGCTGGCGAGTATATTTTCGCTTTCAACGACGACCTGTTGGTTATTTCTCACCCTACCCGTACGCCTGGCACTGATATGACTAGCTATCTGGACGCCAGCGGTATGGCGCTATACCCCGAATTGCTGCGTGTTTCCCAGGCAGGCGGAGGCCACGTTAACTACTACTCTACCCGCGCTGGCGGTGATGAACAGTTGCCGAAAACCAGTTATGTAGCGCACCTTCCCGCATGGCAGTGGTCGTTGGCAACGGGCGTTTATGTGGATGATATCAATGCAGCGTTCATTGCTGGGTTGCTTCGCTCGGCGGGGATACTGTTAATCATTGGCTTGCCAGTAACCGTGTTAATGGGCTGGGTTATTCGTGATGTAGCGCGCCGTTTAGGTGGCGACCCCCGCTACGCGGCCAGCGTTGTACGTAATATCGCCAATGGTGATCTGACCCAGGTAACCCAGCTTTCATCAAAGGATCAGCAAAGCCTGCTGTTTGATATTAACCGTATGCGTGAAATGCTAGCTGAAACAATTGGCGATATTCATCATGGCGCCAGCCAAGTGAATAGTGGTGTCGAACAAATAGTAGGCGTGAATGAAGAGCTTTCAACGCGCACCGAACAGCAGGCCGCTTCGCTTGCTGAAACGGCGTCGAGCATGGAAGAGCTCACGGCAACGGTGAAACAGAATGCCGAGCACGCGGACCATGCTCGCAAACTGGCAACCACCACCGCCGAGAAAGCACAAAAAGGCAGTGATGCGATGACCGCCATGGTAAGCACCATGGCCACCATCAATGAAAGCTCGACCCAAATGAGCAGCATCGTTAACACGATTGACGCTATCGCGTTTCAGACCAATATTTTGGCCCTGAATGCCTCGGTCGAAGCGGCAAGAGCGGGTGAACAGGGACGCGGCTTTGCGGTTGTCGCCAGTGAAGTACGCCAACTGGCTAGCCGTTCGGCAGCGGCTGCCCAGGAAATTAAAAAGCTGATCGAGAACTCAGGCGCCAAGGTAGCCGATGGCAGCCAGCAAGTGCGTAGTACCGGCGAGATCATTAATAACGTGGTGACCGATATCCAGCAGCTCAGCACGCTAGTACAGGAAATTTCGGCAGCGACCAGCGAACAAAGTAGCGGCATTGAGCAGGTAAATATGGCAGTTACGCAAATGGATCAAATGACCCAGCAAAACGCCAGCCTAGTACAAGAGAGCAATCATGCAACACAAGCTCTGTCCCATCTGAGTGTTCAATTGCGCCAGCGTGTGGCTAACTTCCGCATTCATCAAACCGAAGAAGATAGCGTTCGCTCCCTTCCTGAATACAGTTAGGAAGTGGTTGCACCAGGCCTTGTCGCTGGCTAAAGCCTGCTCCCACAATGCTCATCAGGCCTTTTGGACTGGACAAATATTAAGAAACCCAATGCATTAAGGCTCGGGGCTGGGTAAACATTGTGGGAGCCCAGTTCCACTGGCCGAAGGCCTCCTGAGGTTAAACCCACCCCATTCGCTGGCTGAAGCCTGCTCCCCCAATGCTTATCAGGCCTTTTGGACTGGACAAATATTAAGAAACCCAATTCATTAAGGCTCGGGGTTGAGTAAACATTGTGGGAGCCCAGTTCCACTGGCCGAAGGCCTCCTGAGGTTAAACCCACCCCATTCACTGGCTGAAGCCTGCTCCCACAATGCTTATCAAGCCTTTTGGACTGGACAAATATTAAGAAACCCAATGCATTAAGGCTCGGGGCTGGGTAAACATTGTGGGAGCCCAGTTCCACTGGGCGAAGGAGGCCGAAGGCCTCCTGAGGTTAAACCCACCCCATTCACTGGCTGAAGCCTGCTCCCACAATGCTTATCAAGCCTTTTGGACTGGACAAATATCAAGAAACCCAATTCATTAAGGCTCAGGGTTGGGTAAACATTGTGGGAGCCCAGTTCCACTGGCCGAAGGAGGCCGAAGGCCTCCCGGGGTTAAACCCACCCCATTCGCTGGCTGAAGCCTGCTCCCACAATGCTTATCAGGCCTTTTGGACTGGACAAATATTAAGAAACCCAATTCATTAAGGCTCGGGGTTGAGTAAACATTGTGGGAGCCCAGTTCCACTGGGCGAAGGAGGCCGAAGGCCTCCCGGGGTTAAACCCACCCCATTCGCTGGCTAAAGCCTGCTCCCACAATGCTTATCAGGCCTTCTTGGGTTGCCCCTCATTCACTGGCTGAAGCCTGCTCTTACCATGTTCTTCGAATAAACCTACACCTTGCCCTGGTTATCCAACGCTACGGCTTCATGCATGCGGCTTAATACATCCGGTACGGCCGCCTGCACGCGGTTCCAGCTGGGAATAAACGGCCGCTCGCGCGGGTTATCCAGAAACAGGTTGCCGGCTTCTAGCAAGTTACTCGCAAACAGCTCTACCGCCTGCTCTTCACAATGGCGGTCCAAGCTCAAGCCATTCATGGTAGCGTCATGGTCATAGGCTTCTATCAGGTCCAGCGCCAGCCGGTAATAAGTGGCTTTTAGCGTCCGGAAATCTTCGCTGCTAAAACTCACGCCTTGAGTGGCCAATTTACGATAGAGCGCTTTGGAAATATCCAGGCTCATTCGGTTTAGACCACTATTGGGGTCCTCTTCACTGATAGGCTGATGTTTGTGATCATAGGCATCAGCGATATCTACCTGACAGAGCTGACGATGGGAGTAGTTACGCTGCAGCTCAGACAGCACACCAATTTCAAGCCCCCAGTCTGCAGGAATACGAATCCCTTCCAATACCTCGCTGCGCATAGCAAACTCACCAGACAGCGGGTAACGAAAACTATCCAGGTACTCCAGGTAAGGCATAGGCCCACACACGGTTTTCAGCGCACGGAGTAAAGGGGTTACCAATAAGCGTGACACACGGCCATTAAGCTTTCCTTCAGCAATGCGCGGGTAGTAACCCTTACAGAAACTATAGTTAAAGCGCGGGTGCGCAACCGGGTACATTAAGCGCGCTAAAAGCCCTCGATCATAGGTAAGAATATCGCAATCATGTAGCCCAACGACAACTGAGCGATGGGAAGCCAAAACATACCCGGCGCAATACCAAACGTTACGCCCTTTACCTGGCTCCAATGCTCCTAGACCATGGCTTTCAAGCTCTGCATCCAACTCACGTAGGCGTGGACCATCGTTCCATAAAATGCGGGTATGCTGCGGCAGACGTGAAAAGAATTCTCGGGCGTATAAAAACTGGTCGCGATCCGCGCGATCCAGCCCAATCACAATTTCCTGCAAATAAGGTACTTGCGCCAATTCATCAATTATTCGGGATAGCGCAGGCCCTTCCAACTCTGAAAACAATGACGGCAAGATCAAGCCCATAGGGCGGCGTTTAGCAAACTGGATAAGCTCCTGCTCCAGCGCCTCAACAGGGCGACGGGTGAGATTATGAAAATCGGTTATCACCCCGTTTTGATGAAAATCACTCATGGGCATCCCTCCTTGGCGTTATTGAGTCAGCGCAACGGTTTTCGTTGCCAGATTTAACTGGCGGCTATCCTGCTCCCACCAGTACGCGACTCCTTCTGCCCATCCAACTGGCCCAGCTTTGTTTGTGCGATATAACGCCGCGGCCTGCGGTGTAACAGGTGCTTTATGACAACCTCGAATAACCACTGCTTGATCGACCGCCTCCAACATCGTTAGATCATTAGGTCCGTCGCCCAGCCCTAACGAGAGTGGCGTGCACCCTCTTAATTTGGCAAAACGCTTGATTAGCCATGTGACAGCGCAGCCTTTATCGGCGCCACGGCCCATAACGTGCCAAAAGCGTCCGCCTTGAGTAAGCTCAAGGCCGTCGCCGCTTAGCGCTAACCGGAAGTTTTCGAGCGAAACGGCATCATCTTGCCAAATTAGCGGCTCGCTGCCTTCGCGCTTGCAGGCATCCTGTGCGCGCGTTTTATCTAACCCCGTCAGTTTGACGACGTCCTGGACACTCAGCTCGCCCATACTGGTAAAACGTACATCTAACCGTTGGCGCCATACCCTTAAACGTGCTCGGATAAATCCAATATCAACACCGGCGTGTTTTGTAACAATGCCATCGCGTCCATTGCCTGGACGGTCAAGACGCGCATGGCACCAGCTAGGCGGCAAGCCAATAATAGCGCCATTTTCAGCTACAAAAGGTGTTCCCGTAAGTCCAAGCAATTCACGCAGCGGCAATAATTCAGCACGCGTCTTACTGGTCACGGGGATTACCGGCACGCCTAATTGCTTTAGGCGCGACAAGCTGGGTGCCGCAGGTGAGAAATCATAGCTATGGTGATCGAGTAGCGAACCATCTAAGTCGGTGAGTACCAAACGTGACCGATGCTCCGCATCAGGCAACTCGGGTAATAATGCGGTACAGGCATGTTCAGACATAGCATTACCTCTTTTGGCTTAAAAAAGCCGCCAAGCTTTGTCGTTAATGACCACTTTAAATATGCATTTAATATGCCAATATATAAAAAACACTGCTTATTAAAACCTTAACAAACAACATTGCATGCCTTACATAAGGCAATAATTTAATACGCCCGCCCCAAGCATCATTATTGTGCAGCTAAAACGGTACTTATTAGTAAAATCTCTATCTTTTAAGCTATCGCCCGGCTTCGCCCGCTGAAGCGATCTCCCACAGGGGGAAGGTGCTTTGAGCCGGGTAAGCACCTTTCATCAGATGCATTAATGTCACCAACGGTGAGGTGGGAGCTGAATTTATTCGGCGATGGCGGCGCCAGCCGCCCTTAACCCCGGCAGCGCTGCGCACTGCTTCGCCCGCTGAAGCGATCTCCCACAGGGGTAAGGTGCTTTAAGCCGGGTAAGCACCTTTCATCAGATGTATTAATGCCACCAACGGTGAGGTGGGAGCTGAATTTATTCGGCGATGGCGGCGCTAGCCGCCCTCAACCCCGGCTGCACAGCTTCGCCCGCTGAAGCGGCCTCCCACAAGGGTAAGGTGCTTTGAGCCGGATAAGCACCTTTCATCAGATGTATTAATGTCACCAACGGTGAGGTGGGAGCTGAATTTATTCGGCGATGGCGGCGCCAGCCGCCCTTAACCCCCGCCGAGGTGTCGGGCCATCGCTAAAGTGATCTCCTACTCAACATGAATAACCACTTCTACCCGCCGGTTGCGCGCTCGCCCCTCTGGGGTTTCATTATTTTCAAGCGGCTGAGTCGCTGCCAAGCCAACGGCTCGCAAGCGCTCAGGCGCAACTCCTTCGGCCTCCAGTGCTTCCACAATGGCTATCGCTCGGGCGCTTGAAAGCGCCCAGTTAGAAGAGAACTCATCGGTGCTGATGGTTTGGCTGTCAGAATGACCTTCGACCCACACTTCACCGTCGTAGCGCTGTATGGTTTCTAACAGGCTACCTACCAATGAGGAGCCTCCGCTGGTTAGCTCTGCAGCCGCTGAAGGAAACAGCAATTGATCCTGCACTCGCAAACTGATCCCTTCTGCAACACGGGATACTTCAACACCTTCCAGGTTTGGCAAGTAGGGGGACGTTTCGACCCGCTCGGCTAACGCGACCTGGACGGCCTGGGCGCTATTGATGGCGTCTACCGATATTTCTTGTACCTTTACTTCTTGCACATTGACCGGCGGACGATCGGTTAGCAATACCATGTAGTTTGCCAGCGGAGCCGCCGGAACATCATCACCGGCGGGCACTAACGCGGTAGGTAATACCACCGGCGGAAGCCAGGCTAATGGCTCATCAAGCTCTACAGGCGGCAGAGGATCAAAGTCTGCAAGCGCTAGCAAAGGTGGCGGCAAATCAGGCGCAGGTCTTGGCTTAGGTAAACCCGCCACCCCTAACGCGGCACTTATCGCGAAAGGATCTAGCCCGTGTCGCCACTCTTCTATAACGCGGTGCTGCAGCACGTTTTCCATGGCATCAGGAAGCGGCACTTCAAGCACAGGGGGAGGCGCTTGAGCGACATCTTCTGGCGATGTTTGAAAAATATCAGGTGCCGTTTTGCCCGCCGCTGCCACAATAATGACGAATAGCGCTACCAGCAGTGTCATGATATCGATATAGCTAATCATCCACCCGCTACTACTTTCATCGGTTGGGTACGCTGACATTAGCGAATCATGGCGCGGACCGCTGCGATGATCTTCAAGCATTCGTGTTATCGCTCATTCAAGTTTTCAACCTCGTGGCCGATTATTACTAGGCATGATAAAACTCATCTAGTCTAACAAAGACCCCATGAAGCGATAAGGAACCTCTGGTGCATAGCAGCTTAAGTCGTCTTTTTACTACTCAATTATTTCGCCTTGCCAGTGTAGGGATTACTGGTTTGATGCTGAGCGGCTGTTTCTATGCCAACACCTCGCAGGCCCCTATAGCCACCACCTATCCCTATACAGAGCAACAACGCATGCAGGCTGCCCATCACTGGGAAGTCCTGGCTCGCCATGAAGCCAGCAATATTTTACAGCGTGAGCGGGTTCGCTTCCGTGATTTACATATTACCGAACCTGATCATCCAGGCCTGAACGTCTATAGCGGCGGCGAGTTTGAACGTGGTTTTCGTACGCTGCTCACCAGCGAATTGGTCTCACGAGGTGCCAACTTAACCACCGTACCGACACCCAATGCCGCCAATATACATATTGATGTAGAAGTCGTTGAGCATCGTGACCGCGGTTTTATTCGTCCGCCAATTGGAGCATTTACGGCGTTAACGGCAGGCGTCGCGGTGGCTACCATCCCGATCAACCACTGGGCAGAGCCTGCGCTTGGATTAATTCCTGCGGCGATGATAGCTGATACCGTCAGCGGTAGCTGGACTACTACCGGCAATGAAGAAGTGATTATCACCACACAGATTATTGATGGTGAGCGTATTCTTTACTCTTCATCAAATATTTATTACATCAACGCAGGCGACCGCCGCCAATACGCGCCTCACCGTGTCCCTAGAGCACCGGCGACACCCACCGTTTCCATCACCAATACCTGGTAACGTCATGCCTTTTAAATTTTTTGCTACGCCATCATTGCGTCAACGTTTATCCACCAGCCGCCTATTGCTGCTGGGCGTTTTATTGCTATCCATGGCGGGCTGCAGCACGATGGGCAATTCAAATAATAAGCCACCAGAACCCGCACCAGACCTTTCTGAGTTGGCTCATAAAGCAGCCCAACAGATGGTTGCAAGCAATCCAGACCTTACGCGCTACAGCCCTATGATTGCCGCCACCTTTGTGAGTATTGATAACTTAAGTCAGTCCTCCACGTTTGGGCGTATTAGCTCAGAGATCATGGCCTCCGCCCTTGCCCAGCAAGGCATGCAGGTGCGTGAAGTTAAAATGCGCGACAGCATGTTTATTGAGGAAAGCGTAGGCGAGTTAATTCTTTCCCGCCAAGTGCAGCGCTTAAGCTCCCAACACAACGCCCGCTCTATATTGATGGGCACTTATGCTCAAGGGCAGGACTATTTATATGTCAGCGCCAGGGTGGTGCGTTCAGGCGATGCCATGGTGCTGGGCAGTGCAGACTTTCGCATAAAACTGGACAATAATATGCGCAGCCTATTGGAAGGCCAGGGAGGCTGGTAGACTATCGGCTTTTGCCGCTAACCAAGCGGCAATGATTGTCAGCCAGGAACATTTTCATGTCCGCATCATCTGTCTTTAAAAATGCGATTATTGTAGGAACGAGCCGCCTCATTAAGCTCTTGGCCAACGTTACCAAGCTTCTAAGCTATGTTTTCCATGCTGTTTTCCCCAGCAAGCGCTTCACTTTACCCGAACACGCGGCACCGCTGCTCTCCCCTAAAGGAGAGCCTTTCATACCACGCATTATTTGGCAGACCAACTTTACAAACAGGGTCACGCTACCCGTCTACCTCAACTATCTCTTTAACCGACTGATGGCTCCCCGGTTCGAATATCGGTTTATGGTGACTGATGCAAGACACCAATTTATCGCCGAAAATTTTAATCAAGAAATACTTGCCAGCTATGAACGGTTGCAAATTGGAGCAGCGCAGGCGGATCTATGGCGCTTATTAGTTCTTCAAAAACATGGTGGGGTTTATCTTGATATAGATGCTCACGCTATCTGGCCGCTAGCCCGCGTGGTGCCTGAAAATATTAACGAACTGTATGTCATTACCCGGCAAGGCCATTTCAGCAACTACTTTATTGCCAGCCAACCCGCCAACCCCAATTTAGCCAAGCTGATTGATAGAGCATGCGCGAATATTGAGACTAACGAATCTAAAAACGTGTTTGATATTACCGGCCCTGGCGTTTTTAATCAGGAGCTTGATCAAACAAACGTGCCGACTGTCTCCTATCGACATGCTTGCAACCAGGGCAGTTTTACCAATGAGTACTTTCAATATATTGATAAACCAGCAGGCAAGTGGACAAAAGAGCAGAAAAAGGTGGAAGTGGTTGCCCCCAAAACATCACCACGCAAACCTTAACCTCAACACCGCCCTTATTTCCCTATTGATATTGAGTAATGCGTGATGCTGTGACGCTTACTCGATTATTTCTTTGCACTATACGTGCCCCATAGCACAGCCAGCCAGAACGCGTAAAACATGGCACCACTATTATGCGCAAAAAAAGTTTGCGAAAGGCCAAAATCAATATAAGCCACAGACAATAATGTGCCTGCTACGGCTAACGCTCTAGTTTCATGATTGGAATGCCGTAAACCTGAAGCAAACATCCGTATGGGCACTAGGTACAACAATAGCAATACTACCACCCCCAAGATCCCGCGCTTTGCAAATGCATCGATGATGTCATTGTGCGCATGGCCAAACCCAGAAGCAGCGACTGAAATATCGCCTTTCTCGCCTAACTCGTGCATGGCTGACTGATAGCCAGCCTCCCCCCAGCCTAATAAGGGGCGGTCTGCAATCAACTGCGTTGCTCCTTGCCACATTTCAAACCGAAGCCCAAGTGAGGTGTCTCTTTCTGCTCCTGTTACGTAGCTGTTGATATCGCTGGCTGCTTCTTTTACCCGCTGCTGAAGGCCGGTTTGGGGCAATAGATAAAGCGTTGCAAGAAGCAATGTTACAAAACCCACAATACTGAATTTAACCCGCGCAGAGAAGCAGTGACCATAGCTGCGATAAAGCACCATGCCTATAATGGGCAAACCAATCCAGCCTCCTCGGCTTCCCGAAAATAACGATCCCAGCATGCCACACAGCGCACCTATTAATAAGAGCGCCACCCATTTATATCGGGAGCCTTGCACGGCAGCCCAGCCCAAACCTGCTAGGCACAACACCCCCATTAGCATACTTAAATTGCCAAACTGTATGGGATGCAGAAACCCACCGGCACGCCATACTTCTTCACCGAATTTTTGCCAGGCAGCCAGCGTCCCTGCACCGATTGCGCCTACCCCAATACCCGACCACAGCCAAGATAGCCGCGGAGGAACACGCAGAATCAACAGTAACACGGGTATCGCCAATAAAAACCGCACCGGGCGGTCAAGCTCGCGCGCACTAAGCTCAAGCAAAGAAAGCGCACCAACCACAACGCCATAAATACCCAACGCGGCGATAATCCATAGGTCTTGCGGCTTGAGCTTACAGGGCAGACGTTTAACTAAAAGCAGCCCACTGGCCAATAGCAGCATCACAGGGCCGATTGAATAGCCCGATGGCACGACCAGCGCTAAGGCGCTCATCAAAAACACCATGCCACTTGTCATTTGATATAAAGGCTTTGTAACGACCATTTAGCGCTTCCAGCAGAAAACGAAGGCCGGTGATAGTAGCACATCTCCCCAAGGGGACTAGTAGGCGCAAATATGCTTAGCAGGCTTATACGCTATCCATACTAATATCTTAGAAATCACGTCAGCCAAAAAAATGCCCTCACTATTAGCATGAGGGCATATCGAACAGATAGGCATCACCGAGTCTTTTTATGCAGCTAAAAATTCCGATGATGAGGGCTCAGCTACACCCGCCAACGTCACAGGAGTAAGTTCTCCCCCATCATAAAGAGACTCGATGCTAGGAGTTGCCGCGATATCCATTCCCCAATCAACCTCTTCCGCATAAATTTCATCGAAGGGGGTGCGCGCTCCTCGCTCCGGGATCAAGATGGCTAATTCCGGATCAATGGTATCAAAGCCATCGTTACCCAGCGCCTGCATAACGCCAATCATGCTGAGAACCCCTTCAAGAGTTAGCGCGCTTGCGACTGCATCAAAATCAAGCTCTAGCCCCTCCAGCGCTTTTAACTCGAATTCTTCAAGCCCACGCTGTTCTATTAAAAGTGCCGGTGTACCATCTATCGCTATCCCATTACGGCCGATATCCGCCGCATCGCCGCCAGGGAATAAAGATAGATACCCATAATCAAATAGCTCAACCCCTTGGGCAAGTGCTACAGCAGCCTGCTGAGCGGTAGCCGTTATAGACGGCTCGACGCCGTCATTGGTTGGCCACAGAATCGACATTGTCTCCAGCTCGCCCAGCTCATTGAGATAGTTATTCTGATTATGATAATCGAGAATCAAATCCGGCTGAAACGCTTCCAATATTTGACGTACAGCTAAGGTTTCAGGAATTAGCGCCGGATCAATCGTTTCGCTGGCATCCCATGTGCGGTTGAGATCTATATCTGCTGAGTTACGACGTGGATCTAATGTAGTTTCAGGATCGCTATTATCTGAAACCAGCTGTTCCCAGCGCTCAAAACCATCTGGATTAACTCTGGGCATCACGGTCAATGTGACCTGCTCGCGCAACGATTGAGCTGTCTCACTATCGCCACTTAACCACTCCAGCAGGTGCATCGCGGATTCGGTGCCCACGGGTTCATCACCATGCTGCTGGGTCACGATCATTAATTTACGTGGCCCTTCCCCAACGGTGGCGCTATACAGCGGACGGCCCTCAATGGACTCTCCTGCCTGAACCAAGCTTAAAGTATCGTAAGTAGCATCTAAATCTGCCAAGTCCTGATAAAGCTGGTCGTTTGACCTGAAACCGTCTTGTACTAGCGAACGCTCAGCATCGTACTCGTCACTTGATACGTTCGCGGAGTAGAAATCCGCAATTGATGCATATGCATGCAGCGCTTCTGCATCAGTACCTTTCGCAGCGTTGGTAATAGCGAGCAAAAGAGCCTGAGGAGAATAACCATTTTGGGCTTGTTCAGACCAGTAAGATACTGCCTCAGCTTCTGCTTCACGCGCAAACAAACGTTGGTATACCTCATTGACCCAACCGTTATTATCAAGCTGAGCAAGCACTTCCCGTTGGGAAGCAAACTCGTCGGATAACAACATTTGCTGAAGAATACCCTCAAGTTTTAAACTTCCTGTTTCCAGCTCATGCAGCCAGTAATTTAATCCATCCGGATCTGCGGCTCGGCCAAACATCGCTAAATAGTACGACTGCAACTGCTGTGATGGAGTTAGCATTTTTGTCTCCCGACATCATCAATTACGTTCCCTGTCGCCCGTTAGCCACAACGCTGGCCGAATCTACGTTCTGCTTTAAATCAACGCTACGCTGATGCATAGTTATTAACTAACGACTGATCTAGCTATAGCTTAAGTCTGATAGCAGTGTCAACGAATCACGGAACGAGACTAACCTATCCCCCACATTGATAAGCGATGCGAAGACGCTTGCTGACGCTATTTTCTATAGCATGGCTGAAAATGCGGCGTCCTACATCTATAAAAAAAGCACAGCGAAAAAGCTGTGCTTCATTCAATACTTTTACAACTCGCTCTTAATGAGACTTTTTCTCTGGCAGCTCTGCCTTTAACGCGTTCGCGTAAGCAGTGCGTGCCGTTTGTCCAATTGCAAGCTGCTGATTTAATCGCTGAATTTCTTGATCGGTTACACGCAAATTAATCAGTTGATTACGCGCGTTTTCGGATAGATCAGATAAAATGTACTCATGCCCATCAATCGTGACATATTGAGTTTCATCTTTTGCCATGCCAGGCTCCCTTTAAATTAATCATAAAATATCAGGCATATATTGTAGCAGTTATGATGCTATCAAGCTGCCCGAAAAGCTATACTGCATCTACACCAATTCGAGCGTTCAGTGCACTCAATAAAGGTTCAATATTAGCATCTGCAGGTAAACGTTGTGATGCTCGAGTTGGGTGGCGTAATGCATACTCTCTTAACACCTTAGCCGATATTGCGTCAGCCAGAGCAGTCACCCTACACCGCCAGACCAGTAAGCGCTTTGTCGAGTGCCTATCTAAGCGAACCTCCCCCCAGCCGCATACACCATAGCCTTTAACATATATCAGCAAACAGTCACCCTCGCGGTAATGCTCGCTTGCGCCAAAGTTTCGCATCAACAGCTGGGCACTTTCCGGAGACCACGGCTGATGTGCCCACTCAGCAGGTGCCATCTGCCAATAATAGCGCTGCACTTGGGAAGTTTGACTGGTTGGCAGCGACCGACTCAGACTATCTTGACACTGCTTCCGAGCAGCTAAGTAGTAGGCCAAACGATCCTTTAGCTCAGCAATGTGAGCATCCACCTGCTTTAAGTTGATCAACTGCTGACGGGCCTCTGAGCTTAATGCCCAGGTTGGGTATCGGCGACCGCCCACTACAACGCTTTTGGGCAACGTAGACATCATGCTCCACTCTCGTCGCGATAAATAAGCGGACTATTCTACTGAATTAGCATCACGGGGTAAAAAACTGTTTTGCTTAATTTGATAGCTAAGATATATTAGGCCCCGTCTAAAAGTAGACGAGCGAAAGAAAGATAAGGCATAAATCCGCCAAGAAACGGAGTTTACAGAGTAAATGAGCACTCTGAGCCCTTCTCTAATGCCATACTGTCGAGCGCAGGCACTTCTCAGACAAGACCACGGAAGCCAACCCTCCTGCATTAGGCAGATGATGATTAAAAATTAAAATGCAAGTCTTCGTCATTATCTGCAAAGAGCTCATCAATAGATCCAGGCACATTTAGCTTAGCGTGCAACTCTGAACGCTGAGAAAGCTGCTCATGCTGAGCCATAGAAAATAGCTGGCCATATGCTATCGCCAGAGGCACACCTTGTAACTGATAAAAACTTGCCTCCGATAATTTATTCAGTTTTTCTTCGTTAATTTGGTATAGCCCAATAGCGTTGGGCTCATCCTTGCCAGTTTGCCAAGGCTGTAACACACCCTCTTCGGCGAGGCGATGGCATGCCTCATCCGTTTTTTGTCTATTTTTCGCACACTCACCTAAAAAGCTTAATTGCTGTGCGACCGCGCTATTAAGCTCACCCGAATCATCAAATAAAGGCTCTCCCGCCTCATCCGATAAGTGATCGGCATGAACCTGTAAGACCATTTCTCCTGTTGTGTCTTGCTTGGCAAGTCCAAAGGGATGCCCGCGAAAAACGGCAGGAACATAAACGCCCAGCCAACTAGCGTCTTCAGGATGTATATAGTGATGTGAATGTGCACTTTTACCGAGCAGAGCAACCAAGATAAATCGTTCTTCACGCTTAATAAAGCCCATCACAAACTGTGTAACCGCTTGCCTTAGCTCACCCGCTAGAATTGGCACGACGGCATGCTCGGCAGTAAAGTGATAGTTATAACGCGGCAAATAAAATAGATCTGAGTGCCGCTGACGCGAAATGGTAACCCATTTAGACATGCTAACCCCCTCTTTCAAAAAGAAAAACCCCAATCCTTGGATTGGGGTTTTGTGTTCCTAATAAACGATTAAAGAAATCGTAACTAGGAAGCTGGTTGTCACAATAATCAACTGACAACCAGCGTTTTCAACGATTAAGCGAAGTTAACCGCGGATCCATCGATAGTGTTACCGAAATCAACGATACCCACCAGCTCAGCACCCGTGAATTCATTGGCAGTATTAGCATCATTAACGCCGCTACCAGTCAATGAGAACACTTTGTACTCACCCGCGTTATTGTTATTTTCTACCATAACAACAGCGTTGATGGAGTTGCCAACGAGGCCAGCTATGTTAGCAGAAACATCAAGGGTGCTAGACTGCAGGTTGCCATAGTCAGCGCTGTTGGTGCCATTCTGGATAGCAGTCAGCAGGCTTTCAGCAGTCAGGTTGCCCCAAGTCTGGCCGGAGTTGTTACCATTACCAGCAGCGAAATCATTCAGTGTAATCACGTTGTTAGCAGTAACAGCTGAAGTACCGTTAGAGCCAACAGTTGCGAATACGTCACGCGATTCCGCTGAATTGCTGGTACCTTGGAACTGCTCATTGCCTAAGTAAGCAGTGAAGTCCAGTACATCAGCGCCATCACTGGTGCCATCAGCATCAAAGTTAACAACGGTATTGCGACCGAAGTTCTCTTCGAAAACAATGGTCTCGTTGCTAACAGCGTTGGTAGAAAGAACGATTACGTCCTGACCATCGCCAGCATTGATGAGGTTACCAGTGTTATCAGCGGTAGAAGCTGTACCCGTTAGGCCATTAGCCTGAACACCACCGCCAGTGCCAACACCGTTCATGTTCTGGTGTACAGCGCTCGCAGAGCCGTCTAATACATCTTGCAGGTTGTTACCATTGTAAGCAGAGTCGTTGGACTCTTCACGGATGGCGTTTACCAGACGACCCTGATCAGAAGTGCCGATGTTAGCAATATTAGCTGGCGTCAAAGTGATCTGCAGATCATCAGCATTAAACTCGCCATCTACCAGCGAACGGATAACCAAGCTGTTATCAGGACCGTTCTCAGCAACCAGCAGCTTGCTCAGCACGTTGTGGTTGTTAACAACCTGCATGATTCCAGCATTGATATCAGTCTGATCACCGAATACGCGATCACCCAGGATATCGTTCAGATTGAGGATACCTTCGAAACCATTTGCGAAACCAGCTGCTGCTGCGTTAGTTACAGCACCACCAGTGTTTGCACCTGCCAGAGTTACGGTCAGACGAGCACCGTACAGTACGGCAGGAATATCGTTACCAGCGCCATTCGTAGTCTGACCAGAAGACAAGCCAGCGACAGTACCGCGGATGTCGTTAAAATCAGTGTTAGCAGCATTTACTAACCAAGTGGCGCCCAGATCACTGTTCATCTGAGACAAACCGCTGTTATCACTGTAAATGGTGTCGTTGCCAGCACCGGCAGTGATGGTTACACCGCCCGCACCTTCAGTCCAAACAGTGTTATTGTCACTGCCTGCATTGATATTGACGTTCTGCTGCAGATCCTGCTGATTAGGTAGGTTATTGCTAATCTCGTTTACGGCAATAGTGTGAACGAAGTCATCGCCCGCACCAGTGTTGATTGCCAGCGAGAAGCCGTTGAACTCGGCTGCTTTATCATGAGAATAGACAACAGTAATGCTGTCGTTACTACCCGCTTCGTTAGCTGTGTTGTAAACGTGGGCACGCGCGTCAGCGTTCGGCTCCCAGTCACCGCCAAAGTTAGTGTCGCCAACGTTAGTGATGCCAGCAAAGCCACCAACAGTCAGGTTAGCACCTTCAAATGCAGTCGCATCGAAGTTGTAGACATTGCCAACATTAGTGATCGACAGGTCGCCCTGTGCATCGCCAGAAGTGACTTCAATCTGCTCGAAAGCAACCTTAGTCTCAACATTGTTAACAACACCATGACCCATGCCATAAGCAGAGAATACGTCGTTAACTTTGCTGCCACGGTCAACTTCCAGGTTCAGCTTTTCAACAACCTTACCGGAGTTAGACATACCGCCGATAGTAACGTCACCAGCAGTGGAACCACGGCCAGCGTTGTCAAGAATCAGGTTGGTTTCGATCAAGTTGCTGCTAACGGCAGGATCAACTGGTTGGGCATTACCCGCCACCAGGAAGCCATCAGCTACAGGCTCAATAGCAGCCTGGGTAAAGTTCACGCTGCTGAACTCGTTACCAGAAGCGTCGGTAATGAGGATTTCTTGAGCAGTGAACGGCAGAGTTACAGTGTTACCTGCAACAGTTACCTGCTCGTAGGGAGTAGACAAAGCTACATTTACATCAGTCTGACCAGCTTCTGCCAGCTCAGCACGCAGCGCTTCTACCAGACCAGCGTAGGTACCGTCAGTAGACCGGATACCATTAAGCGTAACTGTCTCACCGCCAAGGTTGAAGCTCAGGTTAAGATCAACGTTAGCCAGCGGAGTAGTGGGCGTCTCGGTGCTAACATCAGCAATACGAACCAACAGCTGAGAGTTTAACTGAGTAGCAGGCGCACGAACCAGAGACTGACTTTCGAACATAGCACGCAGGCCAGAGTCGAAATCCACGTCGCGCATACCGAATGTCACGTCTTTAGTGATATTCAGGTTGCTGCCGTTCAGGTTAACGCCAGAGAACGTCATATCGCTGCGGCTGAAGTTGGACCAGTACTGCTCAACGTTCTGCATACGAGTTGCGTCGAGAGTGGCGTTACCACCATCGGAAGAGTTGCTTTCCAGCGCTTCGATGTAAACTTCTTGAATGTTTTCAGTGATCGGGCGCGGTGCCTGGGTGACGCCGTCATCAACTTCGTTATCGTTGATCAGAGAGGCTTCGATAGTGTTACGACCACCGGCACCATCTAAACGGTCGCCAGTAGATAGGGCGTTAGAAATCGCACCATTCTGGTTCTGGCCAACGTCACCGATGAAGGTGTCGTCGTTTTCAGTACCGATAACGTTGTCGCGACCTTCAGTTAGGACATAAGTTTCGCCCGGATTGACCGGATCTACAGGATCTACAGGATCTTCAATTTGAGCTTCGTCAGCAGCAACACGATCATTGAATGCAAGACGATCTGTTGCTGAAGCAGCGGAGATAAACAGCTGCTGAAGTTCGCTGGCAGGTACAGATGCGCCGCCACCGTTCACCCAGTATTCCAGGCCTTCTGCATCAGCTTCACGACCGAACATATTTTGATAGACAGCTTCTACCAGTTCAGCGCGAGTGCGGTCACCGTAAAGTTCGACGTATTCAGGCTGGGCGTCATTTGCCAAGCTAGCACGAAGCTCAGCAATAGAAACGTCTTGCTCCTGCCAGTAATCCAAACCTTCACGATCAACAGGACGACCGAGGTAGGCCGTATAAAGCTGCTGAATTTGAGTATCTGATAAAGCCATTGATGTAACTCCATATTTAGGTGTCGAATCGACATTAGTCGCGTTTAAGCCTGTATGGAAAACGCGACCGTGAGCGAGGCCTCGCTCCAGAGATTAGGCTGGTAGCTTTCACCAGCGCTAATACTCATCCCTTATGTTTCGGCTTAGACTTCGCAGAATTATCGGCGAACACTTAAGACCGTCACGAAAATTTAATAATGCCATTAGCATTCGCCGCTACGTTTTAACCGTAGCAGGCATAGTAAGTCAATAGCATTACTACAGTTAAAAAACTTGCCTTTGGCATACTATTCGTTTGTCACCAAACGTTACTTTGCAGTGCAGCAATGCATCGCACAACTTTAGTAGCATAAAAATGCACTTTCGTAGCCTACTGTTAATTACTGCATAGTGACTTTTTACCATTGCTCACGTTTTAAAACCATCCATTTTGATATCGAATTTTTGTCGAAAATCGTAAATTACGTTGTGCTATTACCACTTTGGATGCTTCATTTTACTTTTTTTACCGCCAACTTAATCTTAGTCGACTGTTTAGTTTAGCTTAATCCTGCCATATTTCACTATATTTTCCAATAAAAAACACTGTTTGCTATCAGCTGGTTATGGCGCCCCCACCATTTTCTAAAATTTTTTTTCAAGTAAAAACCTCGTCAACTGGGGCGCTCAGGCATTTAATCGCTTATTAAACGATTTTAGTTCGAGAATTTCGTTAGCCGTACAAAAGCGAGATTAACTCTGACTTTCATGTGATGCTGGACTAACGTTTCCAGCGATGCGATCAAGGCATGCAGCAATACGACCTCACCTCGCACCTCGTTGAATAAGCGGCCACTTACCGCTCACTCAGTCTACTTTGCCAGCAGTTGATAGTAAGCACTTACTATATCCTTAACATCACTAAAATTACGACTGACATGGGTATTAACTAACGCTATGACACTTTCGAGTCGCTTAATATGCTCAACAATTTTCGACTTTAGAGAGTGCGGCGGCTACCCTGACCGGGTGCAATTAAACGCCCTGGCAGTATGCAGCGGGAGCTGTCCTGCAAATATTCTTCATGGTTATTTAGGAGTTGGCTTAGTGCTCAACCGGCCCTGGCGGCACATACTCATCAATTACCGCCTGGGCGTTGGCACTACTGGCGAGTAGTTAGTGCGCGCGGTGACGTTGACAGCGCAATCAGGGCTTGTAGTAGGGCTCCAGTGCCAAGCACGTTAACGCCAAGCGAGGGATGGCCCACTAACGATAGTGCCGCTAAGCAACATACAGATTGAGGTACGGCTTGATTGATGACACGCTGCAGAATGGCTGCATCGTTAATGTCAATAGAGTGAGTTTAATTAGCACCGCAGCTGGCTTGCCAAGCCCACCCAGTGCCTTGGCGTTTTTAGATGAGCAATCAGATTACGGCCCATCAAACCAGCACTTTTTTGGCGCAAAACAACATAAATTGCATCGTTCTATTATGGGCGCAGTCATGGGAATTTACTTTGTTATTACCAACCTCGCCTAGGCCAACCGATTCGATTGGCTCAGCATTGTCATTTCTTACTATATCCTTATGATAAAATCATTTTCTATCAAATAGTTATGGTGAATCCAACATTGCCTGCAAGGTTTGCTCAAGGGAGTGCCGCACCAACTGCGGCACCCAGGCTTTTAAGCGTTTATTACACGCTCTTAGCTCTGGAATTTCATTAGACCGCACAAAAGCGGGGTTAACTCTTATTTCGATGCGATGCTGGGCTAACGCTTCCAGTTTTTCTATCAATGTATGCAGCGATACGGCCTCACCACTCCCCACGTTGACCAAGCTGCCACTTACTGCCTGCTCAGGCCACTCTGCCAGTAGTTGATAGTAAACACTTACCATGTCACGAACATCGCTAAAATCACGACTAACGTGAGTGTTACCTAACTCTATGACGCTTTCGCGGCGCTTGATATGTTCAACAATTTTAGGCACCAGAAAGTGCGACGCTTGCCCAGGCCCCGTGTAATTAAACGGCCTCGCAATGAGCAGCGGCAGCTGATCGGCATAGATGCGGGCAATATGCTCCATAGCGACCTTGGAGTTGGCGTAGTGGTTAACAGGTGCCGGCGGCACGTATTCATCAATCACCGCTTGAGCGTTAGCTCCATACACGTTAGCGCTACTGGCAATTAATACACGCGGTGGCGCTGGCAGCTTAACCAATGCTTGCAGCAGGGTTTCAGTGCCAAGTACATTCACGCGATAAAAATCCAGCGGCGTAGGATGTCCCACAAATGATAACGCAGCTAGATGATATACATATTCAGGTGCGACTTGATTGATGACACTTTGCAGAGTGGCTGCATCGTTGATATCAATATGGTGAGCCTCATCAGCACCGCAAGGCTGGCTTGCTAAGGCCACCACACGGTGGCCTTGACGTTTTAGGTGAGCAATCAGGTAGCGCCCCGTAAAACCGCTACCGCCCGTTACCAGGCTGGTTGGCATGGTACCTCCTTGGGCCATCATTAATAGGCCGTTTGATTAAGCGCCAGTGCCGTTTTTAACTCTCTCTAGATCGGCCTCCACCATCATCTTGCATAGCTCTTCTAGGCTGGTGGCGGGCTTCCAACCGAGCTCCTTTGTGGCTTTTGCAGGGCTACCAATAAGCAGCTCCACTTCTGCCGGACGGTAAAAACGCGGATTGATGACTACCACACGACTGCCGGTGGCAATATCTACCGCAAATTCATTTTCATCCTGCCCTTCCCAGCGTAGCTCAATGTCTACCGCTTTAAAGGCCAGGGTGACGAAGTCGCGTACGGTTTCGGTACGGTTGGTGGCCAGCACGTAGGTGTCCGGGGTGTCGGCCTGGAGCATGCGCCACATGCCTTCCACGTACTCTTTGGCATAGCCCCAGTCGCGCTTGGCATCCAGGTTGCCCAGTTCCAGGCGCTCCTGTTTGCCCAGTTTGATACGGGCCACGCCATCGGTAATCTTACGGGTTACAAACTCGCGTCCGCGCAAAGGCGACTCATGGTTAAACAAAATCCCGCTGGTGGCGAACATATCGTAAGATTCGCGATAGTTAATCGTCATCCAGTGGGCATAGAGCTTGGCCACGCCATAGGGGCTGCGGGGGTAAAACGGGGTCGCTTCTGTTTGCGGCACCTCTTGCACTTTGCCAAACATCTCAGACGTGGAAGCCTGATAGAATCGGATTGAGCTGTCCACAATACGAATGGCTTCAAGCAAGTTCACAGCGCCCAGGCCGGTAATTTCAGCGGTGGTCAGGGGTTGGTCGAACGACACCCCGACAAAGCTTTGTGCAGCCAGGTTGTAGATTTCGCGGGGCTTGCACTGCTGCACCAGGCGGATGCTGGAGGAAAGGTCGGTGAGGTCGTATTCGACCAGGTGCAGGTTGGGGTGGCTTTCGATCCCCAGCTCTTCTATCCGCCAGAAGTTGACCGAACTGGTACGGCGGTAGGTGCCGTATACGGTGTACCCCTTGTCAAGCAGCAACTCGGCAAGATAAGCGCCGTCCTGGCCTGTTATTCCTGTCACGATTGCATTCATGACGCAGTTCCTTTCTTGGTAGTAGGTGTAGAGGGTTTGCTGGCGGCCCCGGGGACGGGGCAGCGTATTGAATCAGGTATTGTGGCGGGCCAGGCCCAGGTGTCAACCTGAATTCACTCAGCCGTTTGAGCGAGTGCCTGGTCAACCAGAGCAGCGCCAAGAAGCCCCTGGTAACGCGTGGCCAGGGTGGGCCAGCTACGCTGGGCCAGCCACTGTTCACGCGCGCCATGGTACTGGCTGCGCTGTTCGGCCGGGGCGCCCAGCACGCGGGCGACCCCTTCGGCGATGTCGTGACTTTCAAACCCGTGGGCTTGCCATACAACGTCTTTTACTTCATCGAAGATGGGCGCGGGCGTGGTCAGGATATTGGCACACACGGCCACGGCGGTGCGTACTGCGGCACTGCTGGATTCCTGGGTGTACTGGTAAGGCAGTACCACGGCATTACACTCGCCTAGAAGCTGCTGGGCTTCGTCCAGGGGCAGGAATTCGGTGTGCCATTCGATGTGGCCATCAACGCCCAGGCGCTGGGCAGTACGCTGGCAGCGGGCCAGCTCTTCTTGCGAGCTGGATTCATCCAGCACGGAAGTTACCAGGCGTAGGGTGGCGCCTTCGGGGAGCTGTTGCTTTTTACGCAGCGCGGCAAAGGCTTCGATCAGGGTGTTCACGCCTTTGTGCGGCAGCAGGAAACCGAAGCTGCCGATCACCGGCGCGTGGGCTGGTTGAGTGGCGGCAAGCGCGCCTTCTGCGGGGGTATCAACTTTAGGAGAATCAACGCCCTGGTGCATTTGCGTGACGTTGTCGGTCAGGCCGATGCGCTTGAGGTAATTGAGGTCATCCAGGGTGTGTACGAACACGCGGTCGAAGGCGGCCAGGGTGGCGGCCACCGTGCGGCGGCGAGTGGCGTCGAAGTCGATGACCGGGCGCGTGGTGTGCAGGGTGATGTATACCCGCTGGCCTTGCTGACGGCATTGCTGCACTTGCTGGTGCAGCTGGCGGTCCAGCTCGTAGAACGCGAAGTGATGCTGTAGCCATACCACGTTGCCGGTGGCGTCTTGCAGGTTCGGGCTTTCGCCGCGCTGCCAACTGCGCGTGACGTTTTCGGAAGTGGCCGGCCGGTTGCCTTTTTTATCCAGCGTTGGGGCATACAGCGTGTAGCTGGCCGCTTCATCTACCGTTTGCAGAGCGCTTAGCAGGTGGCGGCTGTATTCGGCGATGCCGCAGGGCTCGTCCCAGGTGGTGTATACGCTGAGTGAAAGCGACTGAGCGGGCTGCTGCGCGGCGGCTTGCAGGCGCGTTAACGCAGCCATTACCGAATGGGTGGCGCCGGGCGCGAAGAAGCGTTCCTGAATGGCACCTTGCAGCGAGGCCACAGATGCCGTGGCGCCCTCGTCTTTGCCTCGCAGCTGGGTAATTTGCTGTTGGACCTGCTCGACAAGGCTTGCCACGCTGGGCTCTGCCCATACCGCCTGGCCTGCACTGAAATGCGATTGGGCGTGGTCGAAGCAGTAGTTGACCCACCCGCTGTGCGCAGCCGGGGTGAAATCCGTGTGGGCGCCGTAGCCGGTGACCACCAGCGCACGGCCAAACTCGCCCGCTTCAATGGCGGGCATGTTGAGCCCTTCCCCACGCGTGGGCAGCACCACGATATCGGCCTTCTGGTACAGCGCGGCCATCTGCGCGGCGTCGTAATCCTCCATGATGAGGTACAGGCGTTCGCGCGCGGGCTGGCTCAGGTACTGCTCTGCCCAGGCATCTACCTGGTTATGGGGATTGGGGAAGGTTTTCAGGGTCAGGGTGATGTCGGGGTCGGCGGTGGCCAGTTTCTCGAATGCCTGAAGCAGTACATCCACGCCCTTGCGCGGAAAAGCGGAGGAGACATGCAGCAGATTGACCGTTTGATGCTGGTTTACTCGGGCCAGGTCATTTACCTGGCTGGTGGCGGCCAAGGGGTTGGCTACCAGTGGCATGGCAATCACGTGAACAGGCAGCTTGCAGCCGCTGTCCATCAGTACCTTCTTGACGAACCAGGCGGTTACCACCACACCGGCGTAATGGCGGTTCAGGGTATCTATCATTTCCCTGGGTACCCAGGACTCTTCCCAGAAAAACAGCGCTATGGGCAGGCCGTGGCACGGGTCGGGCTCAATCAACGGGTAGTGGTGGTAAAGTGCGACACGCTGTTCCGGTGCCAGGGCTTGCCAGGCGGCCGGGTCGGTCAGCCCGTTCAGGCGCGTGGTTTCCGCCTCCCCGCCGGGAGTGGTGCGCACGCGCTCTTCCAGGCTGTTTTCGTGAGGCACCAGCCATAGGGCGGGGGCGTCGTCGCTCTGCTGCAAGCGGGTGAGCAGGTGGCGGTTTACCGCGGCCAGGCTGTAGCTGCCGTTGATATGGCCTTCCAGGCGGATACCTTTCAAAAGCACATGGTGCTCAGCCAGCGGGGCGTCACGCAGGGCCGCGGCCTCAAGGCGTACGGCGGCGAGAACATCGCGGTCCAGGTTGATGAAGTCTTCATCACGGAACTGCCCTGCCCGGCTGAACAGGCCTTCGCTTGCGGCCATGCGCTTTAAAACACGCACTTTCAGCGCGGGAAACCGGTTGAGCACTTTCAGCGCCAGCCGCTTCAGCCAGGGGATCTGTGCCATGCGGCGCATGAGCTTGCCGCTTGACATGGTGGACTGGCGCTGCAGGTGCATCACACCGCGCAGGGGTTTGGTTATCCGCCAGGAGCGACTGTTATAAACACTGTTGAGCTCTTGCAGCAAGTGCTCAGCTTGCTGATGATAATGCTGGCGCTCTTGCTCAACCTGCTTAAGCTCAACGCCGCGCTGTGTAAGCTCAGTGTCTCGCTGGGCAAGTTCAGTGTCGCGCCTTGTCAGCTGCTCGGTCTGCTCTTCTATCTTGGCGGCCAGCGTTTCCAGGCTGCCCTGCTGGGCTTCGGTGAGCGTATCCAGGTAGTCAAACCAGGGGGCGCTGGCTTCGTCGGCGTGCTTGTGCGCAATCAGGGCGTAATCGGGGTAGGCAGACACCACCCAATCCATGTACTGGCGCAGCGGGGCGTCGCCTTGCGGCGGCTTGGGGCCGTTCAGGCGTAGAATATTGGCTTTGGCATAGCCTGAATCCGTGGCCACGAAGTGCAGAAGCGGCGGCGGCAGCGGGTGCAGGTGAGTGGGGTCGAGGTAAAAACTCCACAGCCCGACGGTGAGGTTTTCCGGGTTGGGCGTTTCGAGTATCAGCACGCCGCCGGGCACCAGCGTGCGCAGCGCTTCCTGTATCAGGGTTACCAGGCTGTCAAAGGGGATGTGCTCGGCAATATGGAAACCGGTAATGGCGGCCAGGGTATCGCTTTCGGTTTGCTGAAGTGCGCTGAGCGCGTCGTTGACCTCGACCACAAGGCCGCTTTCATTACACGCCTGGGCCATGCTTTCGTTGGTGTCGATGCCTTTGGCGGGCCAGCCGTTTTCCTGCATCAGCTCGAGCCATTCGCCCCGGCCGGAACCCAGGTCGACCACCTGGGCTTCTGGGTAGCGCGCCATGATGGGCGCCAGCAGCGGAACGTACACTGTGAGGCGCTCTTTGATGGCGTCTTTTTCGCCGCGAAAGTGATTGGTAAATCGGGTATAGAAATCCATTACACTGACTCGTTAGGTTCTGAACTGATCGCGACGTGGCGCTCGCACTCAATAGCGGGCATCACCCAACTGCTACCCAGGAAGAAATCTTTTTCCATATTGACCATCTGGAACACCAGGGCGTGGTCTACCCACTGATAGTTATTCAACAGGTGGGTATCGCTGCTGTGCAGGGAAAGCGACACGGAGTAGCTGCCCGGCCCCAGGTTGGCATCAAAGCGCATGCGGTAGGTAAGCTCTTCCCCTTCGCTCAGCTCGCGTTCTACCTGGTCGGTGTGCCAGGTATTGGTGCCGAATACCTCCTGGCCAACGCGGTCTTTCAGCTTGTAGCCCACCACTAGCTCGGGCAGGTTGGCGTGAATGGCCACGGTAATGCGCAATTCTACCGCCTGGCCTACGTCCACGACATCTATTGCATTGCCGTTTTCAGCGTGCAGGCTTACCTGCTTGACGCTGGCTTCACCAGAGCCGGATTGGGTTTGTATCTGGCCACTGGCAAGCGGCGTGATCTCTACCCGGTCGTTCTCTTTTTTGGCGATGAGCGCGTTATAGTAATCCATGATGTCCTGGGGCAGGCCATCCTCGAGCACCCTGCCCTGTTCCAGCAGAATCGCGCGGTCACACAGGCTTTGTATGGCGGCCTTGTCGTGGGACACGATCAGCAGCGACGTGCCCTGGCGCTGGAACTCGCGGATCCGATCGAAGCTTTTATGCTGGAAGTAGGCGTCCCCCACCGAGAGCGCCTCATCAACGATGAGTATTTCGGGGCGAAACGCAGTGGCCACCGAAAACGCGACGCGCATCTGCATGCCGCTTGAATAGACGCGCATGGGCTTGTCGAAGTAGCTGCCTATTTCAGCGAAGGCTTCGATGTCGGCCATGGCGGAATCTATCTGGGCGTGGGTAAAGCCCATGAGCCCGGCGGAGTGAATCACGTTCTGGCGGCCGGTCAGCTCGCCATTGAACCCCATACCCAGTTCCAGAATGGCGGCCACGCGGCCATGAGTGCGTATGTAGCCTTCGCTGGGGCGTAGCGTGCCGGTGATCATTTTCAACAGCGTGCTTTTACCGGCACCGTTCTGCCCCACGATACCAACGGCTTCGCCCTGGGCAACATCGAAATTGATATCGCGCAGTATCCAGGTTTCATCGAGCGGCTGTACCGGGCTGAACCAGCTGGCCACGCGCATCAGCTCATTGCGATAGCGCCGGTAGGCTTTGCCCAGTTCGCGTACTTCAAGCAGTGCCCTGGGGGCCACTGTGGTCTGGTCAAGGCTCATAGGGCGTCCACCATTTCCGGGCTTGCTTTACGAAACAGCACCGCGCTGACGAGTACCAGCCCCGCGCCAAGTGCGGTCAGCGCCGCAAGCGCCGGAATGGAAGGCGCATGGCCGTAGGCAAGTACATCGTGATAGGCGCCAATCAAGTGAAACAGCGGGTTGAAGGCAATGATGGCCTGCAGCGATTCCGGGACAATTTCAGCGGGATACACCACGGGGGTAAACCAGAAAAGAAACTGCAACACAATGGGCATAAGCTGCCCTATATCGCGTATGAACACGTTGAGGATGCCAAGCGTCAGCCCCAACCCCAGGGCCAGCAATACGGTAATGCCGGTGAGCACCAGCACCCAGGGCAGCGTGCTGGGGGTGAAATGCCCAAGCACCGCAAACACGACCAGAATGACCACGAACAGGGCCAGATTATTGATCAGGCAGGAGCCGGTAATGATAACGGGCAAGGCGATCTTGGGGAAAACCAGCTTTTTCATCAGGTTGGCGTTTTCAATAAACACGCCAAGGCAGCGGTTGAGAATCTCGCTGAACAGGCTCCAGCCCAGCATGCCTGCGGTAAGGTAGATCGCGTAGGCGTATTGGCTTTCAATGCCGGGCAGCTTGGCCGACAGCACCGCCGAGAGTATCAGGGCGTAGATAAGTACCATGGAAAGCGGATGAATGATCATCCAGGCCCCGCCAATTCGGCTGCGGGCAAATCGCGTCACGAGTTCGTGGCGTATTGATGTGGCAATAAACTGGCGATAGCGCCATGCCCCTTTTAGGGATTCCAGCATTCCGTTACCTTTTACCCGAACCAGGTAGTGATTAATTCAAAGGGAGCCATGGTAAGCCAAGCGCTAAGCACACACCACCGTTACTGGCGGCCAAACGTGTTGATAGCTCCCACTTTGCATGGGTTTTAGCGGGTTACTCAGGGCATGGCAAACGTATAATATTTAGCCAGCAGGTAAGTACTCACCGCGGCGGTCGCAATCGCACTGAGCATGGCAAGCAAGGGAGGAAGCGGCGTTAGCAATAGCACCCCGAGCGCCGCGTAATTGATGGCTAATCCAGCAAGCGACATAAATAAAAAGCGGCTTAAGGTTGTTTGACGCTTAAACGTTACTCGCTGATGCCCCCAAAATGAAACGCCAAACGCGACCAGCCAAGCAATAAAATTGGCAAGCGCGATATAACGGCCTTGCATAATGGTAAACAGCAGCGTAGCTACCCCCATGTGTGTAGCCGTTGCGGCTGCACCCACCGCAATGAACCGCAGCGCTTGGAGTACTTCGGCGCGGGTTTTCGTCATGCCAAACATCTACTCATGTTCAGGTGTTGTATGGCCCGATACGACATGGTCATGCGCAGCAGGCAAATGGCTATTATCAGGCTCAGAGGACTCTTGCAGTACATACAGAGGTCGGCCTTTTACTTCGATAAATAGCCGGGCGATATATTCGCCTAAAATGCCAATCGAGAGCAATTGCATCCCCCCAAAAAATAGCACTACGCTCATTAAGGAGGCATAACCAGGCACATCGCGCCCGCCTATCAGCACGCCTGCAACTAGCACTACAATATACAGAAATGCGAGTAAGGCGACCCCCGCACCTATATAACTCCACACCCGGAGCGGAATAGTGCTAAACCCGACTAACCCATCGAGTGCAAAATTCCACAGCTTCCAAAAACTGAATTTACTTTCTCCTGCGTGTCGTGAAGGACGTTGGTAAGGAACACCGGTTGTTTTAAATCCCGCCCAGGCATAAAGCCCTTTCATAAATCGGTTGCGCTCGGGTAGCTGTAGCAATACATCCACCACGCGCCGTGACATTAGGCGGTAGTCGCCTGCGTTTCCAGGAATGGGCGAATGGGTAATACGATTAAATAGGTGGTAAAAGCCTTTGGCGGTAGTGCGTTTTGCAGCAGAATCTTCGGGGCGTGAAGCTCGCACCCCATAGACCATATCGAAGCTCTCTTCGCGCCAAAGTCGCACAAACTCGGGAATCAGTTCGGGGGGATCTTGTAAGTCAACATCCATGGGCACCACCGCATCGCCGGTCGCGTGACGCAGCCCTGCCGTCAGAGCCGCTTCTTTGCCAAAGTTACGGCTGAAAGACACATAGCGAATACGAGCGTCCTGCCGATTAAGCACTTTTAGCTGGGCGAGCGTGTCATCAGTAGAGCCGTCGTCGATAAACAGAATTTCAAAGTTAGGTGCGCAACCTATTAATACAGGAAGCATCTGCTCAATAAACGGCTCCAAGGAGTCACTTTCATTGAGCACTGGAACAATGATGCTTAGGTTCCAACTAATTTCGCTCATTGGGTTTCCTCAGAAGTAAGCTGCCAAGCAAAGGTTGCCATAGGAGTGACAATACACTGCATATTGACTAGGTTGCAGGCCTGCACAGTTTCAGGATTGGTGATAGCGTAGACCACACTGGGGTCTGGCTGACCAGCCATCAGCGCTTGCTGGGCAGGTGCTACCGCTTGATGAATAATGGTTGGGGTAATCCGAGCCACGTAGGCGACGTTAACGGCCATGCCGTGCTGCCCAGCCAGCCATGCCAGAGGTAACATACCGACAATGTCATCAGCTTGAGTTATATGCAGCGATTGGCGTTGGCTAAGCGCCGCTTGCAAACCTGATGAATCCCAGCCAGTAAAGCGCGGATCTTCTGCCATGTGGTAAGTTGCCGCTTGCTGGCTACGGGTGTGAAAGTAGTGGTGCCAATGCTGCAAGTCAAATAGCTGTATTACCAGCACACATAAAGCGGCCAGAGTGGCATTACGGGGCGTTAGGCGCTGAACAAGTATTGCACCGGCCAAGAAAATACTCAGGTACATTAGCACCCATACCATTCGGCCGCTTGCACGTAAAATGGCCTTTAGTGATTCAGGCCAAGGTAAAGGCAAGTTAACGGTATAAGGACCTATGACGACTTTATCGCTCAGTGCAAAGATAAATAAACCGATAGCCAGCGCCCCTAAACCCTTTACCGGCCATCGGTAGGTAGTAGGTATATGGATAGGACGCCGGATAAATAGCAGCAACGCCATCAACCAAAGCGCCATTATCCCTGCCCCTACATAGCTCATCCCTTCGTATTGACCACCAATGCCAGGTACCCAAACGGGCAAGGCTACTGATGCAGAAATAATGCCCGCCAGGAAGCTGTAGGCATTGAAATACGCGACCAGCTCCGCCGAGTAAAAACCGAATCCATCAGCGCCTGGCGACTCGCCACCGCTATGTAAATAGCCGACACCCCACATGACGAATAAGATAATGAGCGGTTGAAGCAGGCTATAAGCTCCCCATAGCAGCCACCATTGACGATGATAAGCGAGCCCTTTCAGGCGATATTGCTGCGAGGTTCGTAACAGCCACCATAAGCTCCATAGCAGCCCCACCAGTAGAAACAAATAAAAATGTACCAATACGGCAAGCGTCAGCATTAACGACCATTGGCAGCGGGCCTTCCAACCCGGGTCAGTGCGAAACAGCACTAAATAGATAGCGAATAAAAACGTCCAATGCGCCATTAATGATTCGTGCCCGGCCCCACCCGGCCCACGAAACAATACGGCTGGCATAATTGCCACTACAAGGCTTAGTGCAATCGCCGCAATAGGAGACATCTTCAACCGTGTAAAGATAAGACAAGCGGCGATAGCATTAAGCATCAGATGTGCAACCGATGCGAGTCCTTGATATTGAAAAGGATCAGGTAACCATGCTTGGATTAGCTTTAGCGGTATAGCAAGTAGCGGCAATGAATCGGTAAATACAATGCTGCTACGAACTTCAGTGCCATAGGTGTGCAACGCACCTATTGGCCAGTCCCAGGGTTCGTGACGATAATAATGCCAACCCAAAAAGTGTTGTAGTAAATCCCCCTCTTGCAGTAGCCACTCAACCTTTAAAGGGTTGAGAATACCGGCATATAAATAGCTTCCCAGCAGACCCGCTAAACAGGCAGCAATTACTATGGTTACCCGGCGTTGCATGTCCATTTGCTCGCTCTTACGTCAAAATAATTGAAAAAAGGCATACAACCACTTAATGAAGGATGTCGATGCTACATCTAACCGCCTCATACGTTGGCTATGATATGCTTCGCGCTCAGTGTTGATGCAGCGGTAGCCTTGGCATTGTAATCCTGCGTTACTCTTTTTATCCTCTGCCATAAGTGAGCATCATCGGCATGGTTTTTAGCACACCTGAATTTCTTCTTGTGTTTTTGCCCACTGTTTGGCTAATTTTTTTAATACTTTCAATCTATTCCTCCCAGCGTTTTCTACTTGGCTGGCTAGGCGCTGCTTCGCTGTTTTTTTACGCCGCGTGGGATATTACGCTTTTACCCTTATTACTTGCCAGCATTGGCGTTAACTACTGGCTGGCAGGCTATGTAAGCAGCCAACGCAAATATTGGTTATGGCTCGGCGTGGCCTTTAATCTTGGCTTGCTGGGTTGGTTTAAATACTCGGTCTTTTTACTTTCGGTAGCCGACCTGCCCCCTCAATCGTTTAGTCCGCTGATATTGCCGTTAGGTATTTCTTTTTTTACCTTCCAACAAATTGCTTTTTTGGTAGATGTACGCAGGGGGATCATTCAGCGCGGACCACTTTCGTTATACGGCGTGTTCGTTAGTTTTTTTCCTCAGCTGATTGCTGGACCTATCGTCCATTATCGCGATCTAGCGCCTCAGTTAAGCCGTTTAACACCGCCAAATACTGCGGCTATTCGATGTGGTTTGCTGTTACTGGCGCTGGGTTTAGCTAAAAAGCTAATTATTGCCGATAACCTCGCCCCTTATGTTGATCAACTTTATAGCCTCCCTGCCGAGGCAATCGCGGCAGGTGATACCGTGATGGCTGGCTGGGCATATGGCTTGCAGCTTTACTTTGATTTTTCTGGCTATGCAGACATGGCGATTGGCCTGGCACTTTTGTTTGGCATTAAGCTACCCGAAAACTTTGCGTCGCCTTACAAAGCGCGAGATATCCAAGCCTTTTGGCGACGCTGGCATATTACCCTTTCAGGGTTTCTCCGTGACTATTTATATATTCCGCTAGGGGGTAGCCAACATGGCTTACCTCGCCACCTGCTAGCGCTACTCGCTACCATGCTGCTAGGTGGATTATGGCATGGCGCAGGCTGGCAGTTTGTATTGTGGGGTGGGTTACATGGCAGCTTACTCATATTAATGGTGGTATGGCAGCGGATTACTACTTTTCGGTTACCACTAGGCATCGGATGGGCATTGACTTTTATGGCTGTCATGCTGGCCTGGGTACCTTTTCGTGCTGACAGCCTTGAACACACATGGGCCTTCTACTCGGCGCTTTCAATATGGCATTGGGGCGCCCTAGGCGAGCTGTTGAACGGTTTAAATCAGGGAGCTATGGGGTTACGCGCACCGGGCCTGCTAGTTATAGGGGCTACCTTTATCGTGTTAATCATGCCGAACAGCATGACATTAACCTCATGGCTTGCTCAATCACAGCGTCATTATTACCAAGGCGCCTTGGTAGGCGGGATTTTACTAGTGGTAACAAAAGCCATGCTGGACCTGCCTAGCCAGGCTTTCCTGTATTTCAACTTTTAATCTTGCGTGGGCGATAAGTGAGTAACGAGCATGGCTAGCTTTATTAAAGGAATAGTAGGCGGAAGCTTGATGGTCCTTTCGCTGTGGGTAGCACTGTGGGCTGGGCAATTGGGCAACGAGCATCCTAATAACGTATGGATTGCTGAAGCGATCACGTACAAGCAGGAGGCTGCCAGCGCGCTACCTTCCCCAAAGATTGTTGTGGTATCAGGCTCAGGTGCCATGTTTGGTATTAATAGCGGTGAGCTGGAGGCAGCCTACCATCTACCCGCCGTTAACCTGGGTGTAAATGCAGGCATTTCCTTACCGGTTATTTTGCACGAAGCTGTACCGGTCATTAAGCCAGGCGACTTAGTACTCCTCCCCCTTGAATACCCGCTTTATAACCGCGAGGAGACTATTTCCAGTTCGCTGGTTCATTGGGCAAATAGCCACCCTGAGACCTTCTTAGAACTGCCCCCAAAACGCGCGCTCAAGGTATTTGCACAAACCTCGTTTACACGCATTTTAGAAGGCTACAGGGGGGTTTCTGCCGATTTTTCCGTTAGCGGTGACTATGGTCCTCACAATCTGGATAGCCGAGGTGATCAGTTGCATACAGCACGGGCATTACGCGAAGAGCGGCATTGGAACTTCTTAAACTCTTTGCCTGATGAAACCTATGGAGCGGCCTTGCAGCAAGGCAGTTTTGACTGGGCTCGTTTGCAACACTTTCGTGATGAGCTACTTATTCAGGGAGCCTGCCCTGTTTTCCTGCCGCCACCGTTATTATGGCGACAGTCTTATAAGGATTCATCTTTAGAAGCCAATTTTTATGAGACGCTGCCCCAACGGGCGACGAGCGAAAGGCTTTTTTGGGTAGGAAAGCCATTCGAGGCAATGCGGGAAGCAAACGATTTCTTTGACACTAACTTTCATTTGGTAGATGAGGCGCGCTCGATATATACCCAACAGATTATCGGCTGGCTGGGTAGCCAACCGATGGCTGCATGCCAGCAGTTCTATCGAGCAAATCAGCGTTAGGCACGAAGCATTCCAAGAATACTATTAGTGGAAGAATCATTGAAACTAGGGTTTAGGTATATGCTTAGCCACTAGTGATTGGATCGCCCGAGCGAAGTTGGCGGTCGCAAACCTTTCTGCACTTTGCCTGCATGTCAGTGGCTCAAAGGCACCTGCATCATGCTGCTTGCGCTCTTCAAATTCTTGAATACTTAATGCCAGCGCAGTACTGGTTTGCTCCTCAGCCCAAAGTGCGGTGACATTATTTAGCGTTGTTTCGGCTAGACCACCTACACCGTAACCAATCACAGGCGCCCCCGCCGCCTGGGCTTCTACTGGCAAAATACCAAAATCTTCTTCCGCCATAAATATAAAGGCTTTGGTTCGCTCCAAATGATCAATTAACACGTCATCAGACTGGTACCCAAGCATTGTGACATTAGGCCCTGCCAGCGCAGCCAATTTGGCGTAGTCTGGACCATCGCCGATAACGATTAGTTGTTTATCGGGCATTTCGTTAAATGCTTCTATGACCAGATCAATACGTTTATAGGGGACCATCCGAGAAGCAGTCAGATAAAAGCTCTCTCTTGGCTGATCGTAACGGAATTTTTCTACTTCGACCGGCGGAAATATAACGTCGGACTCTCGTCGGTAACAGGCTTTAATGCGGCGCTGTATATAGCTTGAAATGGCTACAAAGTGATCAACACGCTGGGCACTTAAGTAATCCCACTGACGTAGACGATGCAACTGCCAGCGCATTACCCAGCTTATCAATCCCTTTTCTTTACCTGATTGGCGCAAATATTGATGCTGCATGTCCCATGCGTAGCGCATTGGGCTATAGCAGTAGCATATGTGAACCGCATTGGGATCGGATATCACGCCTTTTGCTACGGCGTGACTACTCGACAAAATCAAGTCAAAGCCTTTGAGGTCGAACTGCTCTATCGCTAATGGCATTAGCGGCAGATAGTGGCGATACCAGCGGCGTGCGAGGGGCATACGCTGAATAAAACTGGTGTGGATAACGTGCCCCTGCAAAGCAGAAATAGCGCTTTTCTCAAGAAAATTAACCGTGGTAAATATTTCAGCTTGAGGGAAGCAGTTAAGCAACTCGGCAAGCGCTTTTTCAGCGCCCGCCCAAGTGGTTAGCCAATCATGAACAATGGCAACTTTCATTACAGCGGGTTGCTCCTATTCGCGCCCATACTTATCGTTATAGCGCACTATGTCGTCTTCACCTAAATAGGATCCGGTCTGCACTTCGATAAGTTTAAGAGGAATAACTCCCGGGTTTTCAAGGCGATGAACCGTACCCAGCGGAATGTAGGTCGACTCGTCTTCTGAGAGCAGAAAGCTGCGAAGATTAGCGGTATTGCCATGGCCTTCGCCTTGCGTCACTTGAGCGGTCCCCTGTACGACTACCCAATGTTCCGCGCGGTGGTGATGCATTTGTAAGGAAAGCTTGCCGCCCGGCTTAACCACAATCTCTTTCACTTGAAAGCTATCTGTTAACACCATGGTGCGATAGTACCCCCAGGGGCGATAGATTCGCTGGTGTGATTGAAATTCCTTACGACCAGCAGCTTTCAAGGCATTAACAATAAGCTTGGTATCCTGAGCCTGACGACGGTCGGCCACCAGAACAGCATCGTCAGTCTCGACGATCACCAGATTATCGACCCCCACAGCTGCAACAAGACGAGACTCGCTATAAACCAGACTGTTACGGGTTTGATGCAACATGACATCGCCATGAATGGCATTGCCATTTTCTTTATCATCCACTGAGCGCAGTTCATGCAGCGCATCCCAGGCACCTATATCGCTCCAACCAGGTGACATGGGGATAACGGCTGCCTGATCAGTATGCTCCATTACTGCATAATCAATGGACTCACTTCGACATTCAGCGAAGCATGCTTCGTCAATGCGCAGAAAATCCATGTCCTCAGTACGCGCTTCAAAAGCGGCCTGACAGCTTTGCAATATATCCGGTGCATATTGCCCAAGCGCTGCTAGAAAACTGCTGGCTTTAAACAGGAAAATTCCGCTATTCCATAGGTAGTCGCCGCTTTTTAAATAGTTTTCCGCCGCCTCTAAATTGGGTTTTTCAACAAAAGCTGCAACTAAAAACCCCTGTGTTAACGCCTTGCCTCTTTTGATATAGCCGTAGCCTGTATGCGGCGACGAAGGAGTAATGCCAAAGGTTACCAGCTTGCCTTCTTGACTCAGCATATGGCCCTGCTCGACGGCATGGGCAAAGGCTTCGGTATCTTTGATGACATGGTCTGCCGGCATAACCAGCAGCTCAGCATCAGGGTTGACGGCACTTGCTGCCAAGGCAGCAAGTGCCAACGCGGGTGCTGTATTACGGCCACACGGCTCTAAAATAATTGTGCTATCTTTAAGGCCGACCTGCTGCATTTGCTCTGCGACTAGAAAACGGTGTTCTTCATTACAAACAATGAGAGGTTCGCCTGAATTCGCAATGTCTTTTATGCGCAGCGCAGCTTCTTGCAGCAGGCTAACATCTTCTTTATGAAGATTTAAAAACTGCTTGGGATAATGTTCGCGTGAGACAGGCCATAAGCGTGAGCCTGAGCCTCCTGATAAAATGACAGGTAAAATCATTATTCCTCCTTGAGATAAGACATGGGGGGAGATTACTACTCTACCCAGTCTTTCTTTATAACCTGACTAAAACGCGCCGATTATTCCAAAACGCGATATTTAACTTAATGCACTGAAATACTTATAATTTATGGCTGGCCATTAACGAATCCGCGCGTTAGCGTCATAATTAATATTTTCAAATCAAAACCTAGCGACCAGCGTTCAATATAATATAGGTCGTATTCAACGCGCTTCTCCATTAGCTTAACATCATCAGTGATGCCTCGCAGTCCATTCACCTGTGCCCAGCCTGTCATACCGGGCTTGACGCGATGCCTTTGCATATAGATATCGATATGATCTTTATAATGATCGTTATGGTCCATGGCGTGCGGCCTTGGCCCTACCAGCGACATGCGCCCTTGAAGAACATTGTATAGCTGAGGCAACTCATCCAGGCTAGTACGGCGTAAAAAACGGCCAACAGGGGTAACACGCTCATCAATAAGTGAAGCCTGCTTGGTGACGGAACTCTCGTGCAGATGCATCGTTCTAAATTTATATATTCTAAAGCGTTTTCCATCTAGACCATGGCGCTCCTGTTTAAAAAGAACAGGCCCACCCATTTTCCAGCGTATGGCAATTGCCACGGCAAGCATCACAGGACTAAACAGAATAAATAGCACAAGCCCCAGCACCCGATCCTCCAACGCTTTGATAAACCGCATAGGGCCATTTAAAGGAGTGTAATTTAGCTCTAACGAATAGAGACCTGCGACTTGCGTAATTCGGTGGTTCAACAAACGGATATCGGGCAAGTCAGGAAAAAACCGTATGCTAGTCGGGATTCCCGCGAGAAGCCGCATCAGATGGCGTACACGGTTGCCCTGAACCAGCGGATACCCTAACCAGATTTCATCAAAATCACGCTGAAAGATATTTGCTTTAGCAAACGCCGCCATTTTATGAAAAAACGTAGCATCGTCTTGGTCAATATAATGCCCTACTATGATGTAACCGGCGTGGGGCGTTTCAACAACTTTCTCTTCCAATAGTGCAATATTGTCTTTTTTACCGATTAGCAACACGCGTTTAAGGTTGTGCCCCTTGGCACGCAGACGTCGTAAGTAACCATAAAGCAAGGTGCGCATTATGCTGCCGATAATGAGTACTGCCAAGGCTGAAACGCCCATCCACAACCGCGAGAAACTTTGCGTTTCTTGAATAGCCACCAACAGCAAGCTTAGCAGCCCTAACGTGGCTATCCAGGCGGCTAGGTAAATACCCAACATGTTGTACAAACTACGACCGCGCCACGGCTGATAGAGCCCTATCATCTCCCCAACGGCGGGCAGCAGTAGGCTACCGATCAAGATTAGGAAGAGGTAATCATTGCCCTCTACATCAACATGCGGCATCAGCCACAGCACAATAAGAGCAACACCCGTGGCTATACCTGCATCAAAGCAGCGCATGGCGCGCCGCAACCATTCATTGCCTTGACTTGTCCTTATAACGGCCATAGATGCTGATTACCGGGCTACCTGTACGGACGTAGACATCGAGGCCAATAGCGCCATGATGCGATCCAAGTCTTGACCCTCCAGACCGCCCACGGCGGAATGCAGCGCCAGCATGTCCAGAGCATAATTACCTACCGTATCGACATACTGAATACGCTGGTCGTAGAAGCTTGCGCGAGCATCCAGGACATCCACCAGATCACGTAGACCTAGTTGCTCTCCTTTTTCTGCCGCCTCCAGAAATAGCTGCCCTGAGGCAATTGCCTGATTTAGAGCTTCCAACCGACGCTGGCCGCCATTCAGTGCACGAATGCGGCGGCGAACTTCCTGTATTGCCAAGTTGCGTTCATTATCAACCGTAGCCTGACCTGCTTCAATGCGTCTTTCACCCTGGCGCACGCTGGCATTAGTATAACCACCGCGATAAATAGGCACGCTCAGCTCAACGCCAGCTCGGTAGTCCTCACTTTCACGCACTGGATCATCACTACTGCGGTCGGAGTAGCTGAGGTTCAGGTTAAGCTCCGGATAGTAGCCAGCGCGCCTTACACCGGTATCTGCCTGGGCAATTTTCTGTTGTTCAGTTGCAAGCAGAACACTCAGGTTTTGTCCTGTACGCGCCAGCCATTGCTCGACATCACCAATCTCGTCATTTAGCGTTACGCTGGATAGCTCGCCCGGCGAGCTGCTTTTGAAAGAAGGCATCACGCCTGTCAGGCGTTCCAGCTCACTAAGCGCATTGTCCAGTTCGTTTTCTGCTTCTACAGCGTCTGAAACAGCCTGATCATAACGGGATTGAGCCTCAAGCAGATCAACGCGGTTTCCCACGCCCAGATCAAAAGCGCGACTTGCCTGGCGCACCTGCAAATCAAGCGATTCCTGCTGGGCTTCCAGCAAGCCTGAACGCTGAGCCGCCAAATAAGCTTTTATGTACGCTTCGCTGACTTGCATTGCAAGTTCTTGCTCGATCACGGCTAACTGAAGCTCAGCAGCGCTTACCTGGGCGCCTGCTACATCGACGCTACGCCAACGCTCAAGACTAAAGAGCGGCTGCTGGAGCTGGATTTGCCAGTACGTTTCGTCTATCTCACCAGGCCGCTGGGTGTTACCAAACTCATCTATCTCTTCAACCGTTTGAACATTGGTTGAGTCTTGCCACAAGTATCCGCCCGTAGCGGTCACCTGGGGCAACAACCGTGAGCGCGCCATGGGAATTTCTTCGCGCGTGGCTTCAAGCTCAAACCGCTGGCGTGACAGATCCGAGTCGTGCTCCAAGGCACGAACGAACAGGCCTGGCAAAGAGGGCAGCGTTCCGGGCTCACCGGTGGCATCGGTCAGCGCTTCGAATTCGTTCAATGACTGCTGATCAACCGGCACGTCGCTTTGCGAGAATGCTACATGGCTGAATAAAGCAACCGCAATGGTCAGCGCACTTAAAGTAAAGCGTGGCATCCGTGTCATTAGTCCTCCCGGATAGCGCGAGCCAGCATATCGGTAACAGGCTTGGCAATGTAGCTGGCAAAGGTACGCTCACCCGTACGAATCATCACTTCGGCTGGCATGCCGGACAGCAACTGCATCTGTTCGGTCATATCTTCGCGCCCAGATTCCGTGACGCGAATGCGCGTCTTGTAATAGCGCTGGCCGGTTGCTTCATCTTCAAAGCTATCGGCACTAATATGGATAATTTCGCCATCGATGATATTCGTCAGGCGCTGGTTGAACGCGGAGAAACGAATTTCGGCGAGCTGGCCCAAAAACAGGTTATCGATATCGCGCGTGGGCACGCGGGCTTCGACCACGAACCCGTCATTGGAAGGTACAACGTCCATGATGGGATCGCCTGGGCGGATCACCGCGCCAACGGTATGCACCTGCTGGCCTACGATGGTACCAGAGACAGGCGCGCTTACCACGGTCCGATTCACTTGGTCGGTCAGCGAAGTGATACGCTCTTCCGCTTCGGCGATCTGCGACTGAGCGTTACGCAACTGCTCACCCACTTCAGCCTGAAACTCCTGCTGAGTAGTCTCTTTTTGCATGCGGTTTTCGCTTATCTGCGAACGCAGCTGAGCCATATTGGCCTGGAACTCAGCATTGTCACCTTCGTATTGCAGAATCTGGCGCTCAAGCTCACGCAGGCGCTGGTTATCACCCAGCCCTTCACGGTAGAGCGAACGGAAGTCTTCGGCTTCAGAGCGCAGCGAGCTGATGCGCTGGTTATTGACCCGACGGCGGGACTCCAGACCATCAATCTGCTCTTGCATCTGAACGATCTGCTCATCCATAGCTTCCATGGTACTGATAAGCGACTGGCGGCGGGCCTGAAAGAGGCCTTGCTGCACGGCGGTCACTTGCTGAACACGCTCGTTATCTACAGAACTGAGCTCTTCGGGCATTTCTAGCAGCTCTGCCCCTTGCTGTTCTGCCAGCAAACGCGCTTCCATTGCCCGATTGATGTAATACTGAGACTGGGCAATTTCCAGCTGTGAACGCACTTGGGTGTCGCTCAGTACCACCAGCGGCTGGCCGGCTTCTACCTGGTCACCGTCAGAGACCAGCAGTTCGCGCACGATGCCGCCTTCAAGATGCTGAACGGTGCGCTTGAATGACTCCATCGATACATTGCCTGGTGCGACAACGGCAACGGCCAAAGAGGCGGTCACCGACCATAATATGAAGCCGCCTAGCGCAATAATTAAAATCGCATAACCCAGCTTGCGATAGCCCTTATCGCTGGTGGGCAACACTTCCTGGGCCTCACCATCAATAGTGGCCGGTCCCTGAGGGGTTACATCAATTTCGTTTTTCGCAGGAAGTTGATCTTTATGCTTGCTCATATTACGACTCCTCACTGCCGCCACTACGACCACCGGAAATAGCGGAAAGGCGAGCTGAACTTTGCTGGCCTACTTGTGGGCGCGATTTTTTAGCAAACTGGGCAAGCACTTGGTCTCTAGGGCCAAACATACTTACTTGGCCTTCTTTCATGACCAATAATTTATCCATGGACTTCAGCACGCTAGTACGATGACTAATGACAAACAGCGTTGTACCTTCAGCTTTCAAATGGGAGATCGCCTGGCCTAGCGCACGTTCACCTGCGTCATCCAAGTTGGCATTGGGTTCATCTAACACGACTAAAACAGGGTTTCCATACAGCGCTCGCGCCAAGCCGAGTCGCTGACGCTGGCCACCGGAAAGAGCCCCGCTGGTAGAAGATATTACGGTGTCATAACCGTTTGAAAGCTCTAACACCATCTCGTGTACGCCAGCTTTTTTCGCCGCTAAAACCACTTTTTCAGGATCTATATTGCCAAATCTGGCAATGTTTTCACTGATAGAGCCATCAAACAATTCAATATCTTGTGGCAAATAGCCAATATAAGGGCCTAGTTCATCACGGTTATACTGATTGATCTCACCGCCATCAAGACGAACATCGCCAACTTGGGTTGGCCATATACCTAACAGCACACGAGCCAATGTGGATTTACCGGCCGCACTAGGACCAATAATGCCGACATGCTCGCCCTTGTCCACGCTAAAATTAATACCTCGAATGGTTGCCATACGCGCGCCCGGAGGCGCCGCAGCGACGTTTTCAATATCAATGATACCTTTAGGAGCCGGTAACGACATACGGCGTTGATCATCGGGTATTTGGGTAAGCAAATCATTCAAGCGGCTATAGGCACCTCGCGCCGCGACAAAACCTTTCCAACCGCCGATCATCTGGTCAATTGGCGCCAGCGCACGCCCCATCAGGATGGAGCCTGCAATCATCATGCCTGGGGTCATATCACCATTAAGCACCAGAAGCGCGCCCAGGCCAAGAATCAGCGACTGAAACAATAAGCGCATCACTTTGGACGTATTGGTTAACGCGCCCGCACGATCACTTGCCTGGGACTGTTTGGCCAAAAACTCATGGTGGCGCTTTGACCAGCGTCCCATGATGCCAGGTAGCATCCCCATAGCATGTAGCACTTCAGCGTTTCTTAAATTGGAGTTGGCAAGATTTTGCGCCTGAATTTGCTCACTGTTGGCTTCTGCTAACAGGCCTTTTGTTGATTTTTCATTTACCAAGGCAAGTACGAATAAAATGATGCCCGCACATGTAGCAAAGACACCTAGCCAAGGATGAAAAATAAACAAAATACCAAGATAGATAGGCACCCAAGGCGCATCAAAAAAGGCAAACAGCCCGTTGCCCGTTAAAAATTGACGCAAACTCGTTAAGTCGCTTAATGGCTGAGCGCTCGGAGTCCCTTGAGCGACTAGGCTGCGCCGGAACATGGCGCTGTACAGGCGATGATTGATAGTTGTATCTAATCGGTTACCGATACGTACCAGCATCCGAGACCTTACAAGCTCCAACCCTCCCATCACCATAAAAAGAAATACGACAACCAGTGTGAGCATAACCAGAGTATCGAAGCTTTGCGTGGTTAGTACGCGATCATAAACCTGGAGCATATACATCGGGGGTACGAGCATCAGCAGATTAACAAACATACTGAAAAAGCCCACCGATACAAACGAACCTTTACAAGCGCGGAGTGCACGCTGCAGATCCGTCGCTTCCTGTTGCTTTGCCATGGAGGGGTCACCGTTGAATCAAAGAAGTCACGCGAAGATTAATCGCGGCAGCATAACAGAAACGCCCCTGCCAGGGGTAGGGGCGTTATGGGAACTTAGTAATGCCAAACTGGAATGTCTATAACCTTTCTACTACAAGGCCATAGAAACTATTACCCGAACAGCAACAGGCTTTCGTCGGACTCGGTAAAACCAATCATTACAGCAGCTTTATCTGCACCGCTGTCTAGTTCACTAAGCCAATATTGCTTGCCTGCTAAGTCCGCTTGTCTTTCGAGCACGTTCGAATACATTAGTTCAATAAAGGCATCATTTTGAATATCGTTGTACTGCTCGGTAAACTCATCTGACAAGATTAAGTTTTCGGCAATATCGCTAAGACTTGCTGATTGGTTCACATCAAGCCAGTAGCCCAGCCCCTTACCATCAGCCTCGCGATCAAAAGCAGCATTATACAACCGTAATAGTGGATCAACAGGGTTACTGAATACGGCATCATCACGTATCGCAAGATTCTGAATGCGCAGATCCTCACTGGCAGACGTTTCGGCTTCGCTGAAAGGGGTTTCACTGAACATGGCCCCCATATATTCGGCAAAAGCGTCTTGCTCTGTGCCTTTTTCAGCAAAGTCAAACTTGCCTTCTAGATCATAGCTATCCACTAGATCAATGCGATCAATATAGCGATTTTCTAGCGGGTAGCCATCACCGCCATCTGCCATAAACCCTAGCGTAACTACTTTAACCGTTTCCTCTGCGCTTCCAACTAAACGACCATTCGCAGCCAATACATCGTGCACGCCACCCTCTTCGTTAACAATAATGGCGTTTTGAATGCGCTCGCCGGCTGGCAGACTCCAATCATAGCTGTACTGTATGCCACCCACCTGAGCAAACTGACCAGCTGTTATATTCGGTGCAGCAGCGGCTACCGCATGCTCAAGTACGTCCAATAGCGTACCGCGTGAAAGAGTCAAAATGGCCAAATCATTATTGAACCGCAAGGCGGAAGCGGCATCTAGCTGAGAAACACCGCCTTCAGGCTTGCCAATCGCAGAATTACCAGACGGGGCCTGGTAGCTAGGTGCGCTGTCGCCACCTTGGACGACTACATCACCAATGGCCTCGCGGATACCGCCACCATTTTTGAACGAAACCATTACCTCATCATCAAGCTGGCGGGCATACCAAAGATTGGCATCAGCCGTCAGGTTTCCCAGGTTGGTCTCTTCGGTACGCACAGCACCACGCTCACCCACCAGATAAACGTCTGTAAGACCCAGGATATTTCCATCCTGATCGGCCACAAAATCACCTACTGCGCCGACTAAATCCTGGGCAATTTGCCCTTTGGTGCCTTCAGCAAAAGCGGCTTCCAGGCTACCCCATAGCGCTTCAACCTGTTCATCAGTCGAAGCAAACACGCCCGATGTGTCCTGCTCGATAGAATCGGCGATAATATGGCCATTCTCGTCAAAATCAACAACTAGCTGTGCGACGTAGCGCCAACCGGCATCGGTATTAACGACAACAACGTCATTGCCAGAAGCATCTTTAGTAAGAATCGGGTAGGTGTCATAAGGCTCACCGGCACCGGGGAATAGCCCGCGTTCAATGTCTGCCTCATTGGCCAATAGCGAATCTGAACCACCCGCAATAATAATATCGACTCCATCCAGCAGGGTTGCCAGTTCTTCTTCGAACTGAATTTGCTGGAGATGCGCACTGAGAATGATTTTATTAACGCCCTGGGCTTCAAGATCATCAATCACAGGCTGAATGATATTCGCCAGGGCTTGCATATCGTTGCTGCCACCTGAAAGTACGTCCACACCACCGATCGACGAAATACTTTCAAGAATTTGCGTGGTAACACCGATAATCCCAATTTGCTCACCTCCCCGCTCAGCAATCACCGCGGGAGCTAGCTTGGGCTTATTCGCGCCAGCTAATACCTCTTCCAGGGTTGTCTGGAAAGCCTCGTGAGAGAAAATCTCGTTAGTGGCTAAGCCACTTAGGGCCGCATCGCCAGAGAAATCAAGATTTGCAGAAATATAAGGGAACTGCGCACCGAGCCATGCCACATCCGATGCGTTTTCACCATCCACTACAGGCGCAAGCATGTCGGCAATCAGGCCGGTTCCAAGATCAAACTCATGATTGCCTAGAGTAACCGCGGCTGCATTGACCAAGTCCATCAACAGGGACTCAACCCGCCCTGAGGCGGCAGTGATACCACTCATTGAGCCTGATTCTAAACCGTAAACATCCTCAACTGCTGTTTGAAAAGCAGCTTGCAAACTAGCCTCAGAGGCAGCGCTTAAGTAAGGGCCAGGTAACACTAAATCACCCGAACTTATAAAAAGAGAGTTGACGTACTGATCTTCCAGATGATCGACAATAGAAATAAAGTTCGGGGCATTAAGCAAATCCCCGCCCCCTCCTTCCATATCGGCTGCATGCAGTAGCTGAAGTTGGTAATTACTCATAATGAACCCTTTTTTTTAATCATTAGTGAAAACCGCTGAAAAACAGCGTAATCACCAACAATGACGAGAAGATGACGTTTTTAAGAATCGATTATTTTGCTAAGAAAAATCACATCCATTTTCAGCGCCGCTGCGATTTTTTCTGCCACAGCGCAAAGGTAAAAAAAGAAAATGAATATCTAGCTTCAAACAAACAGTCATTTAATTGCCATCTTGTATGAGTAGTTTCTTTTTTTCTGTCACTCAACAACCTTATCCCCAAAAGGATTAGCAGCATGACAAACCTACAACTTGTTACGTCTTTGTATCGTGATTTATTACTGCGAGAACCTGATGAAGAGGGCTTAAGCTATTGGGTAGACGCACAAAATAACGGTGAGATTGACACCATAGGTATTGCTGAAGAATTTTTGGCGAGCGATGAATTTAAAGACTTTATTCAACCCATTGTAGAGCTCTATAGCACTCATTTACTGCGCCCTGCTGACCCGGAAGGCCTAGCATACTGGGCGTCGGAATACCGCAGCGGTGTCGCACTCCAAGATATTGCTAATAATTTTAAAAACTCTGTCGAATTCACAGAAACCCTAGCTAACAAAGATCATGCTTCTTGGTTAACACAGCTATATAACGGCGTACTTAACCGCAATCCAGATGCTGACGGTGCTAGCTACTGGATGAATATGTTGGATGCTGGGCTTACTCATGCAGAGGTCGTTGAAGAATTTATCAATAGCGACGAGGGAATTGAACAACAGCCTGCCCGTACACTGACCTCTCTACTGAGCAGATTCACGGATACTGCCGATAGTGATAAGGCATCGCTACTAAACCAGTACATTGAACAACTGGAAAGCGAAGCCCCCGAGCAACCTGGGCTCGAACAACCCGAGCCCGAACAACCCGAGCCCGAACAACCAGAGCCCGAACAACCAGAGCCCGAACAACCCGAGCTAGAGCCTACGCCTAAACCAGACTTTTCTCTGGGTGAGCGCTACTACCAGGGTGCCTCGGACGCTTCTGCCGCTATCGCGATTGATGGGCGATTAATGCTGGTAGCCGATGATGAAGACCAGATCTTGCGCCTTTTCGACCGTGAAGCGGGCGGTACGCCGCTGTTAGAAGCCGACCTTAATGGGGCGCTGGGGTTAAACGATACTCAGGAAGTTGACCTGGAAGCGGTTGCAACCTATCAGGATAAACAGTACTGGGTGGGTTCCCATGAGAGCGGTCAGCGCTCAATGATTTTTTCCACTGAGATTACAGGCGACAGCGCTGACACCTTTAATATCAACGTAACCGGTCAGTTTACCGACCTCGCCGAACAGCTAACCAACTGGGATGCCAGCAACGGGCACGGGTTAGGCGAAAACGCACTAAAACTCGAGTTAGGGATAAACGTTGAAGGTGCCGTGTTTATCAACGATACCCTTTATCTTGGCCTGCGGGCGCCGCTAGATGATGGCTTCGCCCAACTGCTACCGGTGACCAATGCTATCGATCTGGTCAATGGTAGCGTTGCACAGGCGTCTTTCGGCGAGCCCCTGCGTCTGGACCTTGACGGCCGAGCCGTACGCGCCATTGAGCAAGCCGGCGATGAGGGCTACCTGATTCTGGCAGGCCCAGTAGACGATGGCGACGACGCTGGTTTCGGGCTCTACTTCTGGGACGGCCACCACGCCGTTCGTGAAATTGAGGGTATCGATCTCAATACCATTCCGAATGCGCTCACCGCGAAACCCGAAGCGCTTTTCGATGTAAAAATGAGCGATGCGGGCATTTCGGCCAGCGTACTTTTTGATAGCGGCACGGTTGATTGGTTTGATGATGGTCGCGCTTCAAAGGATCTCCCGGATAGCCAGCAGCAGTTTATTGGCACCGACATTGCTTTTGCCGCATTGCCGGATATGGCACCCCGCCCAGGCGATATAGCGGTAACGGCCGTTAGCGGCAGCGAAAAAGAGTTTCAGTTTGTGGTGTTACACGGTATCGCCGAAGGGGCGGGAATTACCTTCACGGATTCCGGCTGGACAGGTGATGGTTTCCGAGCCAATGAAGGTGCGGTGAAGTGGACAGCGCCTGCTGGCGGTGTTGCCCCAGGCACGGTAATTTCTCACACTCAAAACGCCGACCAGTTCTCTGATGCCAACAGCGCCGCGGTAGGTAATGGCAGCTTCAACCTTGCTGTGGGCGGTGATCAGGTCATCGCGTTTGTGGGCGAAGATACAGATCCTACGTTTATCTATGCTATTCAAACCAATAGCAGCGAGTGGCAGGAAACGGCAACAAACTCCAATAACTCTGCCCTGCCGCCGGGCCTTGAAAATGGCACGACGGCCATTGCCGTCGGCAGCGCGCGTAATGCGGCCTTTACTGCCGATGGCTACGGCACCGCCGATGCGCTTCTGGCAGCGATTGGCAATCCCGACAACTGGACATTCGAACACAGCGCCCTGCCTGATAATGCAATAACGGCATTTCGTATCGGCACGATGGAAGCGCCTTATGTGCCGGGCGAAAGCGACATTGGCCTGGCCATCACCGAGATCTGGCCAGGCCAAGCGGGGGCGGATATTACCGAAGACTGGTTTGAAATCACCAATCGCTCTGGTGACACTCTGGACTTTACTGAATCCCCGCTCTACTACGATGACGACAGCGCCAACCCGCAAGATGCCGTGCTTATCGAAGGCCTCACCACGCTGGCACCGGGCGAATCCGCCATCGTGATCGTGGATGGCGGTATTGATGCCGTGGCCCAGTTCCGCGAGGCCTGGAGCAACATGAGTAACATCGATAGCCTTAACATTGGCTTTGCCGACAATGCCGCCGGGTTGGGCAGCGGTGGCGACGCAGTGACTCTCTGGCAAGGCGACCCGCGTATTGATGGCAACAAAGTCGCTTTTGAAGCCTACCCCGACACGTCGAAAAACGACGCCGCTTCGTGGAACGTAGACCGCCAGGCATTCACCCAGGCAGATGAAGAAGGCGCGGCTAGCTCTTCTGCTGCTGGGGGCGATAACGGTGACATGCCCGCCCTCGCCTCTCCGGGCGTTGCAATTAAGCCAGAGCCTGAGATTACGCTGATCTCGACGGTTCAGGGTGAAGGTGGCACCAGCGCGCTAGATGGTGAGAACGTCACGCTAGAAGCGATCGTTACCATGGTGACGCCCGGCATGGATGGCTTCTTCCTACAGGAGGAAGACGAAGACAACGACGATAACCCGCTGACCTCTGAAGGTATCTTTGTTTATACCGGAAGCGGCAGCAGCGCGTGGCTCGAGCAACTTGCCGCCGGTGATCAGATCCGTATCAGTGGGAATGTTTCTGAGTACTTTGAAAAGACTCAGTTAACCGCGGATCAATCAAGTCTGGATATTTTGGCCCGCGAACAGCCGCTGCCTCAAAGCAAAGTCATCAAGCTGCCTTTCGGCAATAAGCAGGGGATTGAAGCTTTTGAAGGCATGCGCATCGCTATTGAGGCCTTGGACGGCCAGCCATTAGTGGTCACCGAACTTTATGAGCTGGGGCGTTATGGTGAAGTAACACTTTCTGCTGGCGGACGGCTTGAGCAGTTCTCTGAGGTCAATGCGCCTAGCGTGGAAGGGTATAGCGACTGGCTTAAGGATGCAGAAGCCCGCACGATCAAGATCGATGATGCCAACTCATCGCAGAACCCCGACCCGATTATCTATGGCCGTAACGGTGAAGAACTCTCGGCCACCAACCCGCTACGCGGTGGCGATATGCTGGATACCCTGGAAGGCATATTGGACTTCAGTTTTGGCGAATGGAAAGTACAAAACGTCGATAGCTTAGATTTTTACGGCCCTGAGCGCCCCGCCACACCCGATGTGGATGCGTTAGGCGATGCTGAAATCAAGGTTGCATCATTCAACGTACTTAACTATTTCAATACGTTGGATGAGAATGGCAATAAAACAACGACTATTGATGGCACGGAACATTCACCGCGTGGCGCCAACAGCGCTGATGAATTTGCCCGCCAGGAAGCCAAGATCGTTAACGCCATCAATACCAGCGGTGCCGATGTCGTGGGCCTGATGGAAGTTGAAAACAATGGCTTCGGGGAAGATAGCGCCATTGCCGCCCTTGTTAATGCCTTGAATGCCGATGCGCAAATGAAAGGTCTTGATGGCATCACATGGGCTTACAGCACACCCAAGGATACTGAAGGCAATATCGTAAGCCCGGGGAGTGATGCCATTGCGGTGGGCGTTATCTACAACAGCCAAGCTGTTTCGCCAAAAGGCGATGCCGTTACCAAAACCGATGGCGCCTTCTCAATGGCTAACCGTGCCCCGGTGATGCAAACCTTCGAAAATGAAAACGGTGAACAGTTCTCCGTGGTTGTAAATCACTTTAAATCCAAGGGCAGCGTGGTCAACGGCGAAGCCGACATTGGCGATGGCCAGGGTAATAACAACCCCACCCGCGTTGAGGCGGCGAAAGAGCTACTCGCGTGGCTGGAAAGCAACCCCACTGGAAGTGATGATCAGGACGTCCTCATCCTGGGTGACCTGAATGCTTATGCCATGGAAGACCCCATTACGGCACTGAAAGACGCAGGGTTTGAGCTACTTGATGACGATTATAGCTACGTCTTTGATGGTTTCTGGGGGTCGCTGGATCATGCGTTGGCAAGCGAGTCTCTTGCCAAGCAGGTTACCGGCACCACGACCTGGCATATCAACTCAGATGAAGCTACCGCACTCGATTACAACACTGAGTACACCACAGAGCGCCAAGTTGAAAACTTATACGCGCCAGATCCATTTCGCAGCTCTGACCATGACCCTATTCTGGTGGGTTTAAACCTAAGTGCGGCAGAGATCTAAACCGTACTTGTAATCTAAACAGTACTTGCAATCTAAACAGTATCGAAACGTTCGTTATCGATGGTCTCCGCTTACGGAGGCCATTTTTTATGCCTCGAATAGCGCCCCAAACACAGGTAATGCATGGCCCCGGCTTTACAGCGTGTTAAATTCATTGCATAAACTTATACGCTTACTCATCACATCTGCTTTTAACCTTGGAGAAACACGTTGAGTTCAACACGTTTAGCAGCGGTCATTATTGCTGACAGCGGCATCGCCTTCGGTACCAGCGGCGCACGGGGGCTGGTAGAGCAGTTTACTGACGAAGTATGTGCCGCATTTAGCGTAGCGTTTCTTTCCGCCATGCAGTCGAGCTTTGACGTTAAACGGATTGCAATCGGTATGGACCGCCGTCCCAGCAGTCCAGCCATGGTAGCAGCGTGTACTGGCGCCGCCCACGCCATGGGTATCGAGGTTGATGACTATGGCGTGCTGCCTACTCCTGCGCTTGCGTTGCAGGCCATGACTGATGGCATTCCCTGCATAATGATCACCGGTAGTCATATCCCCTTCGACCGAAACGGAATTAAGTTCTACCGCCCTGATGGCGAAATTACCAAGCAGGATGAAACCGCTATATTAAGGTCAACTACGCCGATGCCTGCAGAGATACTCCCAGTACGCAACGATGTTTCGGATGCCGCCAACGAAACATACGCTCGACACTTTACTTCGTGGTTTATCGGAGAGCCGCTAAAAGGTTGGCGTATAGGGCTATATCAACACTCAGCTGCCGGGCGCGATTTAAATGCTCATATATTGACCGAGTTGGGTGCCGATGTCGTTGTACTCGGCCGTAGCGAAACCTTTGTTCCTGTGGATACTGAAGCAGTCAGCGAAGAAGATCAGGCAAAGGGCCGCGCTTGGGCAAAACAGCATCAGTTACATGCATTATTATCCACCGACGGTGACGGCGACAGGCCCCTGGTCGGCGATGAGACAGGTACTTGGCAGCGTGGCGACGTGGTGGGTTTACTGTGTGCACAAGCGCTGAAGATTGAAGCATTGGCGGTGCCGGTAAGCTGTAATACTGCCATTGAGGCATGCGGGGCGTTTAGACAGATTGAGCGGACCCGCATTGGCTCGCCCTATGTATTAGCCAGTATGGCAGCGCTCAACAAGCAGTTTGATAGCGTTGCGGGGTTTGAGGCAAACGGCGGTTTCTTGTTAGGCAGTGATCTAAAAGCTGATAACCGTGAACTGGCGGCGCTGCCTACGCGTGATGCGCTTTTACCTGCATTGACCTTGATGATAGCAGCAGCCCAACGCGGTATGAGACTGTCGCAGCTATTTAGCGGCCTTCCATTACGGTACACCGCCAGTGACCGACTCAAGGATTTTCCTACCCAGCAGAGCAATGCCCTGTTAGCAAAGTGGCAATCAGCTCCTGAAAAGATGCAGGAAGCCTTGGGATTGGCAGCGCCGATTAAAGCGGTGAATACTATCGATGGCTTACGCGCAACGCTGGAAAACAACGATATTGTGCATTTGCGCCCGTCTGGCAATGCCCCAGAACTGCGCTGCTACTGTGAATCAGACTCGCAGGCGCAAGCCTCTGCCCTGGTTCAGAAAAGCTTGGCTAGCCTCGCTGCTCTTGCTTAGATTAATCGCTTTTCGTCTTAAAAGTTTGATCTGAAAAAGCAAAACACGGGAGGCCTTTAGGGCCTCCCGCGCGTTGCGGCTATCCATAGCCGGAGAACTATCTGTCCGATATAACGCTAATGGCTTACTTATAAACCGGGAAGCGGCCGCAAACTTCTGCCACTTTCTCGGCCACTTGGGCTTCAATAGCGCTGGTGTCTTCGCCTTTGGCCAGCACATCCAGAATGTCACTGATCCAACCTGCCAGCTGACGGCACTCTTCTTCACCGAAACCACGCGTAGTTACCGCTGGCGTACCGATACGCAGACCTGAGGTGACAAACGGGCTTTGCGGATCGTTAGGCACAGCGTTTTTGTTAACGGTGATATGCGCACGGCCTAATGCCGCATCGGCATCTTTACCGGTTACGCCCTGCTTGATTAATGAGAGCAGGAACAGGTGATCTTCGGTACCGCCGGAAACGATATCAAAACCACGCTCCATAAACACGCCCGCCATCACCTTGGCGTTTTTAACGACCTGCTGCTGGTAGGCTTTGAACTCAGGCGCCATAGCTTCTTTAAAACAGATCGCTTTTGCCGCAATCGCATGCATCAACGGGCCGCCCTGACCACCGGGGAATACGGCAGACTGCAGCTTTTTCTCAATGTCGGCATCATCTTCTGCCGACAGAATCACGCCACTACGCGGACCGCGCAGCGTTTTATGAGTCGTTGAGGTAACAACGTGAGCATGGGGCAAGGGGCTTGGATAAACGCCTGCCGCGACCAGACCCGCTACGTGGGCCATATCCACCAGCAGGTAAGCGCCTACTTCGTCAGCGATTTCGCGGAACTTGGCCCAGTCAATCACCTGCGAATAGGCTGAGAAACCAGCAATAATCATTTTAGGCTTGTGCTCACGGGCAAGCTTGGCCACCTGATCATAATCAATCAAGCCCTGCTCATTTAGGCCATACTGAACCGCATTATACTGCTTGCCAGAGAAATTGGGTTTGGCACCGTGAGTCAGATGGCCACCAGCATCCAGGCTCATACCTAAAATGGTGTCGCCCGGCTTAACCAACGCTAAAAACACGGCGCTATTGGCCTGTGAACCTGAGTGCGGCTGCACGTTAACGTAGGTCGCGCCGAACAGCTCTTTGGCGTAGTCAATCGCGAGGTTTTCAGCGATATCTACAAACTCGCAGCCGCCATAGTAGCGCTTGCCAGGATAGCCTTCAGCGTATTTGTTGGTCAGCTGGCTGCCTTGCGCTTCCATTACGCGCGGACTTGCGTAGTTTTCAGAAGCAATTAACTCAATGTGAGCTTCTTGGCGAGCCACTTCTTTCTGCATGGCATCAAACAGCGCATCATCAAATCCGGCAATTGTCATATCGCGGCTGAACATTGGCGGGAAACCTCGTAGATAAGGATCGATCATGGAAGAAATCAGGCCGCTATCATAACGCAGCCGGACGCGACTTTCATCGCATCAGCGTCAGGTACTGCATGAATGCCGCTCATGGCGATCAGCGCACTCAAGATACACCCTGCCGGTTAATGGTAAAAACAGGCCTCAAACAGGAATGGGGTTGGGTGGTGCAGCCACTAAGGGAGGCCGTTGGCCTCCTTCGCCCAGTGGAACTGGGCTCCCACAAGGTTAATTCAAGCTCTCAAAGCCACTAAATAGTAGGTGCATCTTGAGATGATAGAAGCCCGTTTAAGCCAGCAGAGATGCTTTGAAACCTGCTCCGGCCTTGTGGGAGCAGGCTTCAGCCAGCGAAGGGGTTGGCCTTAACCAGGGAGGCCGACGGCCTCCTTCGCCCAGTAGAACTGGGCTCCCACAAGGTTAATTCAAGCTATCAAAGCCACTAAACAGTAGGTACATCCTGTGATGATAGAAGCCCGTTTAAGCCAACAGATTTGCTTTGAAACCTGCCCCTACTTTGTGGGAGCAGACTTCAGCCAGCGAAGGGGTTGGCCTTAACCAGGGAGGCCGTTGGCCTCCTTCGCCCAGTAGAACTGGGCTCCCACAAGGTTAATTCAAGCTCTCAAAGCCACTCAATAGTAGGTGCATCTTGAGATGATAGAAGCCCGTTTAAGCCAGCAGAGATGCTTTGAAACCTGCCCCGGCCTTGTGGGAGCAGGCTTCAGCCAGCGAAGGGGTTGGCCTTAACTGGGGAGGGAGGCCGTCGGCCTCCTCCGCCCAGTGGAACTGGGCTCCCACAAGGTTAATCTGAATTTGGTGGCAAATAGACTATAGGAGCTGATGAACTATGGCAGACCAGCAATGACTTGGGCTTCCACGAAGCCCATATTCATGATGTCAGATCAAAGCCAGACCGCATCCCAATAACTGTAATGATTTATATCCTGCACTAAATTCGCTCTTAAAGGATTACCTACTATGTATCTTGCTACATCTCTTAATGATTCTTCCTGACGAATCATTCGATCATGAAAACCTCGTTGCCAAGCGCTTTCCCCCAGCCCCAACGAAACGTAGCTTTTATAGCGGCGAACAGCTTCTGGGAGCCGCTCATTAAGCTGAATAAGCCAGTGGACATGATCAGGCATCACAACAAATGAAATTGTTGTTGCAAGCTCTTGAACGCGAGGCTGGTAAAAGCATCTGGAGGCACAGCAAGCGGCCTGAAAACTAGTAAAGGCAGGATAGCGGTTTTGCGTGGTGATCGTTATTAAGTAATAGGCATTTTCTAGCGAGAGCCTCCCTCTCCTAAGCCGATAACTTTCTTGCATACCGTCCCCAAATGCTTAATTTAATTAGCATAGGATATTATCAATTGAAGCACAGAGGTCAAAAGCGTTATGAGAACAGATTTTAGTCAAAAGAAAAGCGCCAAAGCCCATTGAGGCTCTGGGAGCAGGTTTCAGCTAGCGAAGGGGGTGGCCTTAACCAGGGAGGGAGGCCGTCGGCCTCCTTCGCCCAGTGGAACTGGGCTCCCACAAGGTTAATTCAAGCTCTCAAAGCCACTAAATAGTAGGTGCATCTTGAGATGATAGAAGCCCGTTTAAGCCAACAGAGATGTTTCGAAACCTGCCCCGGCCTTGTGGGAGCAGGCTTCAGCCAGCGATTTATCTAGGCTTCTCCTAACAAACCTAAACTGGCTGCGGGTGCTTGGCGGCGTAGCCCGCGTGAGAGCGCATGGCCGATGATGCCGATCAGTAGCGCGCCTCCAAACGGTAACGCCAGCCATAAGGTGATGTGCAGTCGCGGCGTCAAGTCGAGCCAGTAAATGTAAAGTGCGGCGGTTGCCACCTCCGCAAGTGCGGCGCCCATTAAGCCGCTGGTAAAGCCAAGCAGTGCGTATTCTGCGCCTTGAATACGGGAAATCATTCGATTACCCGCACCAAAGACACGCAACAAGCCACTTTCATGGGCACGAATGGGCTGACTTGCGGTTAAGGCGGCGTAAAGTACGCTGATTCCGGCGAGTAGAACTAGCATCAGTACAAGCTCTATTGCCCGCGTCACTTGAGCCAACACATCACGCACTTGGCCTAAAATCGCATCAACGTTGAGTAACGATACTCCTGGGAAATCACTTACCAACTGACGTATTAGCCCTTCCTCATCATCGGGTAAATGGAAGGCGGTGATATAGCTATGGCCAAACTGCTCCAACACGCCGGGCGGGAAAATCACAAAGAAGTTAGGCTTGAAGCTGTCCCAGTTAAGACTGCGCAAGCTGGTAATGCGCGTTGTTAGCTCATCGCCACCTATGGAGAAGGTTAAGGTATCGTTGAGCGCTAGCCCTAATCGACTCGCTAGCTCCTCTTCCATGGAAATAGGCACTATATCAGGCTGCGGAGTAGCATCCACGGCGCCCAACCAGCCTTGCGGCTCAGCAGGCACGCTTTCTTGTCGTGTAAACCAATCCCCGGCGACTACCTGATTGCCTTCTGGCAGCTCAGCCTGCCAGGTAAGGTTGAGTTCGCGTCTCAGAGAACCATCGCCCCTGGCATCCTCGGGTACGGCCTCCATTGGCGCCTGATCGTTTATCGCCGTAATCCGCCCGCGTACCATCGGGTAAAGCGTGCTTTGCGTATCCACGCGCGGAGCCACGGCCTGTTCAAAAGGGTCGCGCTCAGCGGGCTGGATATTTATCGCAAAGTAATTAGGTGTATCGTCTGGCAATTGCGACTGCCAAGTCGAAAGAAGATCACCACGCACCAGCACAATCATTGCCATGGCAAAAAACGTTACTGAAAACGCCAAGAGCTGACCGACACCTGCTTGGCGGCGACGTGCTAATTGACGCGCGCCCAAACGAAGCGCCTGCGCCCACTCTCCACCGCCGGCTAGCTTCTTTACGCCATGCAAAATACCATTAAGTAACAGCGCACTAACGCCCCACAGCACTGCCAGCAGCACACCACCGCCCAATAATAGCGAGATTGCTAAGGGCAGGCTGCCTGAATAAAGCCATAGCAAGCCACCAAACACGCTAGCCGCCACGCCCGCCACAAGCCAAGCCGAGGGCGGCAAGGGGTCCAGCTCACGGCGCAACACTTTAAGGGCACTAACCCGCTTAATACGCAAAAGCGTTGGCCCGGCAAACCCTACCAGTACCGCCAGTGCGGTTAATATCCCTAACCAGAGCGGCGTCACTCCTGGCGGTGGCAGCGTCATGGGTAAAAAGCTAACCAAAAGACGCAGCAGAATTGCCTGACCGGCCAAGCCCAGTAACGCGCCAATCACCGATGCCACCAAGGCAAGGCCGATCAGCTGAAGGCTAAACAGCACCATAAGCTGCTGTTGACTCGCGCCAAAGCAGCGTAGCAACGCGGCTGTATCCAGGTGGCGCTCGACATAACGCCGCGCCGACATGGCCACCGCGACGCCAGCCAGTAAAACGGCCGCCAACCCCGCTAGCCCCAGGTAGCGCTCGGCCCGCTGTAACGCATTACCCAGCTGTGGCCGGTCCACGCGTACGTCGCGAACGTCAACACCTGCGCGACGCAGTTCCGCCAACAGGCCTTGCACTTGATCCAGCGCTTGCGGCGGACCTGCCGCCAGTAGTTCAAACTCGACTCGAGAGCCCTCCTGCACAAGCCCCGTAGCCTCAAGGTCTGCCGTATTGAGCATCAAGCGGGGATTAAAATTACCAAACCCGCCGGATTGGTCAGCTTCTCGCTCAACAATACCGCTAACCGTTAACTCGGTTTGGCCAACCTGAACACGGTCGCCCAGCTCTATTTCAATCAACTGGGCCAAGCGCGGGTCTACCCACGCCTCTCCCGCAAATGGACCTCGGGCCAAGGGCTCAGCACCATTGCCTACGTCCACGTATGAAACGCCATAATGCGGATAAATATCATCGACCGCTTTAAGGCTTGCAGGTTGAAAGCGCTCGCCAAGGCTGATCATGGATACCAGATCGACCTGATCACTTAGCGCAAAACCAGCCGCCTGCAAGGTATTGCGCAGCTCGTCTGAAAAGGGGCTTCGCTGTTCAAGTACTAAATCCCCTCCCAGCATTTGCCCTGCCTGGCGTTCAAGACCACGCTCCAGGCGGTCGAGAAAAAAGGCAATCATGGTGGAAGCGGCCACGGCGAGCACCAGCGCGACAAAGAGCGCACGCACATCGGCAGAGCGCAAATCGCGCTTTAGGCTTCTTGCGGCCAATCGCCAGGGAATATCACTCATTGCCCGCCTCCCACCGTATTGGGATCCAAGGGCAAAAGCTGGCCCTGGGCGAGTTGCAGGCAACGATCACAACGGCGTGCCAAGGCATGGTCATGGGTGACCAGAATAAGCGTTGTGCCAGCTTCCCGATTAAGGGTGAACAGCAAATCAATAATCTGAGCCCCGGTGTCGGGGTCCAGATTACCGGTTGGCTCATCGGCAAACACCAGTTTGGGATCGGTGACAAACGCCCGGGCAATGGCTACCCGCTGCTGCTCACCGCCGGAAAGCTGCTTGGGCAGATGATCCACCCGCTCCCCCAGGCCCACCTTCGCCAGCCAAGCCTGTGCAGTGTGGTCTTCTCCTGCACGTGGCGAAAGCTCCAGCGGCAGCAGCACGTTTTCCAGGGCGCTTAGCGTAGGCAGCAGCTGGAAATTCTGGAAGACAAAGCCTACTCGTCCAGCCCTTAATGCGGCACGGCCATCTTCATCCAACCGGCTAAGCGGCTGACCGAACAGTATGAGCTCGCCGTCACTGGGTGTATCAAGGCCGGCCAATAGGCCCAGCAGGGTTGATTTACCCGCCCCGCTTTTACCTAGTATTGCAACGCTCTCGCCCGCCGCTACGCTTAACGACAGCTGATTTAAAATAGCGAGCTTACGCTCACCGCTGGTAACCGTTTTGGTTAGCTTATCTGCCTGAAGAACAGGTCGGCTCACGGGAGTCGCGGGAACCTTGCCGCTTGTTAGAGAGCCGGTGTTGGGTTGGCTCACCGCTTGCGATGAGATACCAGCGGTGGAAGACTGTGTAGATTGATCCGAGGAGTGAGGCATGAAGCGAAGCATCCCTGTGGCATGGCATAAACTTAACCGCATGGTAACCGGCGGACTGGTGGTTCTGATAGTCACCTTAAGTGCCCCAACTATCAACGCAAACGAGCGCCCAATCGTATTGGTCATGGGCGACAGCTTGAGCGCGGCTTACGGCCTGGAGAATGACCAGGGGTGGGTAACGCTTTTAGAAAAGCGCTTGAGCGACCAGGCAACGGTGGCCAATGCCAGTATCAGCGGCGAAACCACCTCCGGCGGCTTGCAGCGGTTTAGCGATATTCTAACCAAGCAACAGCCCAATATTGTCTTGCTGGAGCTGGGTGGCAACGATGGTCTGCGGGGCCTTGCGCCTACTCAGATGCGCGACAATCTAGCCCGCATGATTGAGCAAAGCCAGGAAGCCGATGCCCAAGTGTTATTGCTGGGGATTGATATTCCTCCCAACTACGGCCAGGCCTATCGGGATGCATTTACCGGCGTTTACTACTCCCTGGCAGAAGAGTATGACGTGCCGCTAGTGCCCTTTTTATTGGAAGATATCGCGCTTAATCAGGCGCTCATGCAAAGTGATGGGATCCACCCAACCGCCGATGCCCAGCCAATTATTTTAGATAACGTGTGGCCTGAGCTGGAACCGCTTCTAGACAATATCTACCAAGCATCAGCGGAGTAGTTATTTATCATTAAGCAAATGTAGAACTTAATCGCGGCAGCTTGTAGTCTTAGCATACCCTTTTGTGATGATGGCGACTCATGCCCGCGCCTTTTAATCCTTCCCCTTTCAAGCTTTCTCGCCGACAGTTCCTAGCAACTGCTGGCGCTTTGCTATTGGGTTCGGGTTTAGGCATTCACCCAACGCCTGCAGTGGCATTTGACCCCCAACGCTTACGCCAAAGCATGCAGCAAGCTTATGGTCAGGCAGGCCTTGCCGTGCTTGAAGAATGGTTTGCCATGCTGGAGCGCCTGCGCGGCCAGGATGTCCAAATGCAGCTGCGTGAAGTCAACGATTTCTTTAACCGCCGCATCCGCTGGGTTGACGATATGGTGGTGTGGGGGGAGGAGGACTACTGGGCGACTCCTCTTGAAGCAATGGGCAATGGCCGTGGAGATTGCGAGGATTACTCCATTGCCAAATACATAACGCTCAAACAACTTGGGGTACCGGGTGAACGGCTGCGAATGATCTACGTGCGTGCTCGTATTGGACGCAGCCAGATCACCCAAGCCCACATGGTCTTAGGTTATTATTCGACGCCTAATGCTGAACCGCTGGTACTGGATAACATTGCACCGTCTATCACGCCCGCCTCGCAGCGCTCCGACCTTGACCCACTTTTCAGTTTTAACAGCGAAGGGCTGTGGGCCGGCGGCTCGTCTGAGTCGCGTGCAGACCCGCTGGCCAGGCTATCGCGCTGGCGTGGCGTACTTGAGCGCATGCAATCACAAGGCTTCATCTAATAAGGATTAGGCACTATGTCTCTAGACACTCTGTCACCAGGAAAGAAGTCATTAGGCACCATGTCACTGATCAAACAGCTCTGGCTTGCGATTATTGCGCTGCTGCTGCTGTCATTTATCGGTAGTTTAGCGGTTAGTATCACCTCTAGTCGCGACTATATTGAGCAAGAAGTGCGCATTAAAAATTCAGACAATGCCACCGCACTTGCGCTCTCCATGAGCCAGCTTGATAAAGACACGGTTATTTTAGAGCTTCTCGTTGCCGCACAGTTTGATACCGGCTACTACCGGCGAATCACCTTGCGCGGTACTGACGATAGCGTATTGATTGAACGTACAGCGGAAAGCTATCAGGGCAGTGTGCCGCAGTGGTTTCGGCAGTTGATTGACTTTGACGTGCCCAGCGGCGTAGCAACCGTGCAAGACGGCTGGCGCCAGTTTGGTACGCTGGAGCTTGAGAGCCAACATAGTTTTGCCTATGACGCCCTATGGCGCAGCACATTAGAATTAGTAGGCTGGTTTCTTCTCGCTGGAGCCATTAGCTTTGCATTGGCTATGGCCATCGTACGTGGTATCCAGCGTCCGCTTAATCGTGTGGTAGCCCAAGCTCAGGATATTAGTGCGCAGCGCTTTACCACCATTAGCGAACCCCGCACCCTGGAATTGCGCCACCTGGCGCAAGCCATGAACCAGCTGTCTGCTAACGTACGTCAAATGCTCAACAGTGAAAGCCAGAAGCTTGATGAACTACGTCGCCGCTTGCAGCATGACCCTGTCACAGATGCGCTAAGCCGTGATGTATTTATGGGCCGATTAAGTGCCTTACTGGAAAGCGATGAAGCGCGTGCCAGTGGTTTAATGATAATGGTACGCGTCAGTGAGCTGGATAAGCTCAATGAGCGCTTAGGCCATCAGGCAACCGACCATTTACTGCGTACGCTTGTGGTGCAGCTGGCGGCCCTGGATACAGCAAGTGAAGCGCCGCTGATTGGCCGTTTAAACGGTAGCGACTTTGCGTTACTGATACCCCTGGCAGACGATGTCGAGACGCTAAAAACAGCGCTACAGCAAGCGCTAAATAATACGGCAGCACTGGCAAACGATGTAGGTTTACCCGCCGCGATTACGCCCTACGCTGCGAACGACCAGCGTGGCCTTTTATTAGCGGCCCTGGATGATGCCTTGGCCGAAGCGGAAAGTGACAGCGCTTATCAGCGTATTGTCATTCGTCATCATCAACGCCATGCCCTATTCAATACCCACACGGAGTGGCGCAACGCCTTAGATAAGGCCATCCTACAAGGCCCACAACTAGCTTATTTCCCGGTAGTCGATGCTCAGAACCAAGTGATTCACTATGAGTGTCCGGCCCGATTAGCGTTAGGCGAACAGTGGCAGACCGCCGGTGTGTTCATCCCGTGGGTAACACGGTTTGAATTAGAGCCCAGGCTTGATCTCGCTGTGGTGAAGGCCGCACTGGCCCAGTTGGCAGAAAACAGCGAACAGCGGCTAGGTATTAACCTCTCGATTGCCTCGATTACCAACGCGCAGTTTGTTACGGAGCTGCGGGCACTGCTTGAAGACGCTCCTTTACTGGCAACCAAGCTTTGCTTTGAAGTGCCGGCTACGTTAAACACAACCGCATTAACCGGATTGCGTGGGCTATGTAACACCTTACGTCCTTTGGGCTGCCAGTTCGGCATCGAGCATGTTGGCGCAGACTTTACTAAACTCGCCGACTTGCATGATGTGGGGCTGTCTTATCTAAAAATAGACAGCAGTTTGATTCGTGGATTGGATACTTCCCATGAGCAACAGACCATCGTGCGGGGGATGGCGACACTGTGTCATTCGCTGGGAATTCAGGTTATCGCGGAAGGTGTCACTGAGCCGCAGGAGTTAATGCACACTTTCTTAAGCGGCATGGATGGCGTTACCGGCCCAGGCGTGCGTCTTTAATCTGCTGAAGCACACAAGTTCAAGCGGCGACGCTCTAAATAGTGTCGTCGTCGCTTAACAGGCCTACCCCGCTCTTTGCCCGAAGCGATTTACGCTCCATGATCTTTTGCTGGGCAGGAATGGGCAGATCCGTAAACGAGATAATCCCCTTTTCTAGCAGCACTGCAAGAATGTCTTCCACGACGCGTACAAATGCCAGGTCAGAAGCCACAAATTGCGCCGACTGACCACTTTGCGTGGCCAAAAAAGCCATCACCTCCGGCGAATCAGGCGATAGTGTTTCACTGCACTCAGGCGTCGGCTCATTACTGAGCATGACAACCTCACCTTGGGCGTTACGTTTGATATAGAACATAACCGCTTCCTATGTGGGTAAAAGCGATAGATAGGTATCAAGTGTACCAAGCAGGATAGAGTAAGGCCGCCCGTTGGCGGCCTTACTTTACGCTCAGTTCTAATCAATCTTCAATTGGTCGTTTTCCAACATACTTTGTATAAAGTCTGAGGAGCTTGAACCCTGCATATCCACACCCTTCATGACAATATACTGATCGGCATTGCTTCCGTCTGCCGCCAAACCACCATCCGATTTGACATGTAGTACGGTATCGGTGCCCTGCTGCTCAGCATGAATGTACTGATCGATATTGCCGCTGTTCTCGCCTTGCAGTAAATCGGCTAGATCAAGGCGATCCGCCTGGCTATCTGCACCAAATTTACCGACCGTAAAGTCCATTACCTGATCGACAGCAGCACTTTTGCTCGTTCCTTGATCGCCAAACTCCCATTTGAAAGTATCTGCACCGGCGCCGCCGTAAAGGGTGTCGTTGCCTCCACCGCCAACCAACACGTTATTCCCAGCATCACCATCAAGTGTATCGCTACCTTCCGAGCCCCACTTAAAGCTATCCACTCCTGGGCCGGTAATACCCACGCGCAGGGTCGCTTCGGAGGTCGAGCCGTCGGTGTGCACCAGTTGATAGGTCAAGGTATCGATCTTGCCTACATTAGCGACTTTAGCATCCGGGCTATAGGTGTAGTCGCCATCCGCCTCGAGCGTAAAGTTACCAAATTTACCCGCGACACTCGTACCTAACGCTTTGGTATCGACAAACTGAGTGCCGTTCCACACTTTAAGCGTAGTAGCGTTGACATCGAAAATATCTCCTTTCCCTTCGATACTGGCATCCGTCAGTACGTTACCCATCACCTCAGCAGATTTGATTTGCTCATAAGACTTGGGCTGATCAATCGCCGTGACACCTTTAATCGTTGCGGAAGAGTAAGTACCCCCAAAAATACTTGTCGATCCACTCGTCTTCGCGACAAATTCGACTCTATATTTACCCTCTGTTAGATCAAACGAATAATCCTTACTGCTAAGCGCACCGCTATAACCAGACACAGCTTTGTAGTTACCAGCGGCATCCTGCTTAGTGAGTTGCCAAGACATAGAGGCAGAGGTGAATGTTAACCATCCACTAGGTTGATACAAATCAACGCTAAATTTCAAGCTACCCTTCCCTCCTTCATTCACAGTAAACGTTTTGCTGTAGGTATCGGCTCGCTCCTGCGAAGTCGCGTAGTACGAGGTTTCTTTAGCGATCAGGTCAGTTGTCGTTGCAGGCGGCGTAATCGTCTCAGCTGTTATCTTCGCTTCGTTGACGTTATCTATCGCCAGTACGCTTGTTATACCAACCTTCGTCGTATCGACCTCACTATGTACACCTAGTTTGCTGACTGCTTCGGCTGAGACCTGAACCTCTTTTGCCCCAGCAGTCGGTGCCACAGTCAGCCCGGTTTTACTGGTCAACATGTATTGGCCATCAGCGTTCATGCTCAGCTCTTTGCCATTCTGTAAGAGCTTACCGCCTGTAACCTCGACTAAGTAGTTAGCAATTTCTCCATCATCAATATGGCCATCTAACGTGACCGAGTATTGAATAGTACTCGGCAGTGTCGCCTTGATATCCGATATTGTCATGGTTTCGGCGGAATCCGTAGACGCCACTACAAACTTGATTTCCGCCTTACCTTCGCTGTCCAAGGTGACTTGTGCCGAGTGTGAGGTCTTCTCAGAAGCATAATTATTATTAGAGCCTCCTGGCTGACCTAGCGAATAAGTAGATTTATCATTTAGCTGCTTTCCACTATGGTCATAAATATAGAACCTATCTGCTGTATAACCGTTATTTTTATTTTCCTGACTGTCATCCTCCCAACCACCAAAAGCTTGCTGCGTCCAACTTAGCGTAAAGGTTTTTCCAGCGTTATGGGTACCAAAGGAAAATGTTTCAGACTTCTCAACTAGCTCCGCGCTGCCATTAACCACCCCACTCCCTTCAGCACCTAAGCGACTAATATTAGCTTTGGATATATCCGGGATAACAACACTTTCTGCAGTGATCGCAACATCAACCTCAGGTGTTGCACCGGCGTAAGCATCCAGGCTCACGGTGGTAATTGCACTATCGCCATCACCGTCGACCGCTTTGATCTTGAACTGGATATCCTCTGGAATGGCTTTATACTGCACGAAATCCCAGGTGCCCTGCGTTTTGGAAAGTTCCACTCCAAAGACTTTATTCCCCTGGCTGTCACGTGCCACCAGCGAACTTCCGTCATTCACTACCGATACCGTATAACCAAAGTTATTGGTCAGGCCGTCCAGCGAGAATCCACGAATACCATCCGCCGACTCTGCCAAAACCTGCCCTTTGGCACTGGCGATGACCTGACCTGTCACCTCACCATTGAAATTAATGCTCTTAAGGGCATAGTCACTGTTGTCACCGTTACTCATCAGCTTGCCGTTGTCGATTGCAACAAAATGCACTTCATCGAAACCACCGGGCACCGACTTGAAGTTAGCCGCATAACTGCCGCTATTGGCATCCGAGGAAAATTCTTTCTCTTCTATTAACTTACCTTCACGATAAAAAAACGCTTTACCTCGTTCAAGTTCGCCGCCATACATCAAGCCGAATTCAGCGCTCAAGCCAAACGCTAGCTTGCCGGTGTCCAGCTTGATGATCAGCTTCTCCGAGGCTGAAGTACCATTACTGAAATGGCGATAATCGATCTCACCCGGCAGCTTATGGTAGGGGCTTCCATTGCTATTAACACCGAGCCCGTTGCTGGTTTGATAAACCTTAGCCTCAGTCAACGTTGAATCTGTAGCCGATTTGAAGCCCTGAGCGGTGATACTGAATCCATTGAAACTAAGCTTTGTGTGGTTTTGAGCGCCGCTCGCGTTAAGAGATGTCTGGCCATTCAGGACGACGGGTACATCTTGTACAATAGCTTTATATCCGTCGGCATTTTGTGTCAGCGTCACGCCATCATCTTCAAATTTCAGATGGCGGCCCAAGGTGATCTCAGTTTGTGCTGAAAGCGCGTTGCTACCTTCTTCAGTAGCTTTCACAATCAAACGGATGCCCGCATCCCGCAGCGGCAGAACCTCATCCCCACGAGTGGGGTCAGGATGATGAATTGCCATATGCTGAGTCAACGTCACCTTTCCACTCTGATCGACACTCACCTCGAAGGCAGTGGCACCGCTCTTGGTTAGGCCCACGATATTGCCACCACTCATTACTAGCGAAATATCCTCACCGCTTTGAGTAGCTTTCAGCACTGGAGGAGTCTCGCCCTTGGCAGTCAAGCCCAACTGATAGCTCACTACTCCCTCTTTACCCACCGCATACCCGGCTGAAAGCGCTTTCGAGAAGTCCGTCGTAGAAGATACAGACGATGATTCACGCAGCCCGGTCTCGTCCACGAGCACATCCAAGCCACTTAGCACATCGCTATTGATGGTGATGGTAGGGGCTACACCGTACTCTTTCTCGGCGCGGATGTTGCCCACGTTACCCGCGGCGTCGGTGGCGGCGATCACGCCGTCGATGGTCTGGTCGGCGTCCGCGGCCAGGTCACTGCCTGCCACGACCACGCTCCAGTTGCCCTCGTCGTTGACGGTGGTTGCGTAGGGTTTGCCGTTGATGGTCAGGGTGACCAGGTCGTCTTCGGCGTACTCGCCGGTCACGCGACCGGTCACGGTGACGTGACCGGCGGCTTCGTCTGCGTTCACGGTGTTGTCACCGGTGACGTCGTCGATGATCAGCGTGGTGGTGTTCGCATTTGGGGCCACGGTGTCGAGGTTGGCGTCGTCAGTGGCCGTCGCTTCGTTGCCCGCCTGGTCTTCAACCGTGGCGGTCACGCTCAGCTCGCCCTGGTTCAGGGTGCTCAGGTCGGCGGTGGTTTCGTAGTTGCCGTCGGCATCCACGTCGGCGCGCACGGTCACCTCGGTGGTGCCGTCGCTGATCACCAGCGTGACCGTCTGACCGGCTTCCACGCCCGTGGTGCTGCCGCTGATCGGCGCGGCGGCGACGTTGTCGCTGTTCACGTCGTCCAGGCTCACCGTGATGGTGGCCACGGTGTCGAGGTTGACCCCGTAGTCACGATTAGCCTCAGCGCCGTAGGCGTTACCCGCGGCGTCTTCGCCGGTTACTTCGGCAGTGATGTTGCTGTTGTCCGCCAGCACCGCGCCGGGCACGTCGATGGCGTAGGTCAGGTTGCCGTCGGCGTCCGCGGTGACTTCACCTTCGTAGGTGTTGTCGCCCACGCTCAGGGTGACGGTGTCGCCCGCCTGGGCGTCGCCGCCGACCGTGCCGGTGACGGTGATGGTCTGGGTGGCTTCGTCGCCGTTGATCACGTCGTCGCCGGCAACGGTGTCGATGGTGATCGTGGCTTCAGGCTCTTCTACATCAGCGTCTGCATCCGCATCGGCGTCTGCGTCCGCATCGGCATCAGCGTCCGCATCAGCGTCCGCATCAGCGTCCGCATCTGCATCAGCGTCAGCATCGGCGTCTGCGTCTGCATCGGCGTCTGCGTCCGCATCGGCATCTGCATCAGCGTCCGCATCGGCGTCTGCGTCCGCATCGGCATCTGCATCTGCATCTGCGTCAGCATCTGCGTCAGCGTCAGCGTCAGCGTCCGCATCTGCATCTGCGTCAGCGTCCGCATCGGCGTCGGCATCTGCGTCAGCGTCCGCATCTGCATCTGCATCGGCGTCAGCATCTGCATCTGCATCTGCATCAGCGTCCGCGTCCGCATCTGCATCGGCGTCCGCATCTGCATCTGCATCTGCATCGGCATCTGCATCGGCATCTGCATCGGCATCTGCATCTGCATCTGCATCGGCATCTGCATCGGCATCTGCATCTGCATCTGCGTCAGCATCGGCGTCCGCATCTGCATCTGCGTCAGCGTCCGCATCGGCGTCTGCGTCCGCATCGGCATCAGCGTCCGCATCTGCGTCGGCATCTGCATCTGCATCAGCGTCCGCATCCGCATCGGCGTCTGCGTCCGCATCGGCATCAGCGTCCGCATCTGCGTCGGCATCTGCGTCTGCGTCTGCGTCTGCGTCTGCGTCTGCGTCTGCGTCTGCGTCTGCGTCTGCATCTGCGTCAGCATCTGCATCTGCGTCAGCATCTGCATCCGCGTCAGAGTCCGCATCTGCATCGGCGTCCGCATCGGCATCGGCATCGGCATCAGCGTCCGCATCTGCATCAGCGTCCGCATCGGCGTCTGCGTCTGCGTCTGCGTCCGCATCTGCATCGGCATCTGCATCTGCATCTGCATCTGCATCGGCGTCCGCATCTGCATCTGCATCCGCGTCCGCATCTGCATCTGCATCCGCGTCAGCATCAGTATCGTCAATGTCGGCAGCTAAGGCAGCACCGTCTAACTCAAAGAACTCAGCGGCGCCTAAGCTGGCTGCTGTTTCGAAACTTAGAGGGTCGGTTTCTTCGGCAACGCGTGCAACGCGCACGAAGTCGTGGCTGCCGCCGCCGCCCCCGCCGGCGCCACCAGCGGCCGTCGCGTCAAGTAGTTCAAGCAGGTCGCCGTCTTCATCCAGGGCGGCCAAGAGAGCCTCAAGGTCTTCATCTAGAACACTGGCTTCATCAGTAGCAACGATCTGTTCGTTATCAAGCTCTGGCGTCACGACGACTTCTTGTCCGCCTTCCACCAGGTTGATACCCGTACTGTCGGCAAAATCTAGCTCGACCCGGCCATCGCTTGAGGTAATAAGTGTTTCACCTTCTTGCAACACGTCGCCAATGCTCAGCTCGCGAAGATTGCCCGCCTCATCACGTGCCCAAGCTTGTCCGGTAATCGAGATAATAGTTGCCGCGGCCATATGTTACTCCTGGATAAACAGAGAGGCCGTCTTGACTAGCGCTGCATGAAGGCGTGCTAGATAAAGGAACGGCATATGAACGCATAATAGGGATAAGGACTAGTAAAAAATACTGTACCGTTGGACAGAATATAAATTAAATCGTATCAGGCAGGTCATTGATTAGCAGGAGAAGGGCCAGGCTGTGCTTAGTGCTTTAATACGTACAGAAATGCGTATAGAACGTCATAAAGCACAGCCTTTTTTACATTAAGAGTTAACGCGATAATCGTTGTTCGCAAGTTTCAAAATGAGTTGCAAGCGATCACGTACGCCAAGCTTTTTAAAGATGGCACTCAGGTGAGCTTTGACCGTCCGTTCAGTAATGTCCAGTTGCCGAGCGACTTCCTTGTTGGCAGCGCCAGACGTTACGGCAATCGCAACACTCTGCTCACGTTCAGTGAGAAGGCTCAGGCACTCAGCGGCAGGCCGCGCATTTTGCTCTGTTCGCTGCTGTAGCGCTTTAAAAGACCCGCCTAATACTTTAGAAAGCAGCTCCTGTCCTACCCATACGCCTTGGTTCGCTACCACCAGAGCCACTTGCTTTAATACGTCGACTGCCGCAAGCGTATGCACATAGCCTCTTGCCCCCTGATCCAGTGCCTTTAGCGCTTCACGATCATTAGGCATATAACTTAAAATAACCACCGTGACATTGGCAGCAACCAAGCGCCGGGCCAACGCTGGCCAAGTCTCTACAGTGGTTACCAGCCAAATAAGATCGCCCGGTTTTATCTGGCTCTCAATATTGTGCTCTTGTGCTGACTGCGCATCCGGAAATGCTGCCTCCCAACGCGATTTTAGGTCGCCATTTGTTGTCACAAACCAATTTGTCATTAGCGTTCCCCCATTGAATCACGCCACGCCCTTAATACAGGCTTAAGCATAAACTGCATTACCGTTCTTTTTCCGGTCACGATATCGACTTGTGCTGTCATACCTGGAATAACCTGAAGCCGATCAGCAACGCTTTCATTTTCTAAGCTGCGTACCCGAACAAGATAAAAGGTGTTGTTATCATCATCGGTGATGGTATCTGCGCTTATCAGCTCCAGCTCAGCCTGTAAGCCGCCATAAATGGCGTAATCGTAAGCCGTTAACTTGATAGTAGCTGGCTGTCCGGGATGCAAAAACGCGATATCTTGAGGTGCAATTCTAGCCTCTACCAATAGCTGGTCGTCACTTGGCACAATCTCAACAACTTCTTGACCAGGCTGCGCCACACCACCAATAGTGTTGATATGAATACGCTGAACCACGCCATCAACCGGCGAGCGTATTTCAGTTAACCTTACCCGGTCTTGCAGCCCTGTTCCTGATTGCTGCAACGCATTCAGATCACCTATCGCTTGGGCAAGATCGTTACGCCACTCGCTTCTGCGCTCTGCGCTTAGCTCGCGTAGCTGTGTCTCAGCTTCTTCTACGGCCGCGGTTAAACGAGCAACTGCTGCATCAGCTTGGTTCCGTTCGCCGGTCGCGGCAGACACCTGACGCTGCAGGCGAAGGATTTCAACTTCAGAAACAGCGCCTGACGCTAGCAAAGGGCGCGTCAGATTAAGCTCCTGGCTTGCCATATTGACTTCTCGCTGCGCGGTATCACGACGCGCCACCGCTTCACGCAGCTCTTCTTCGCGTTGGCGAATACGATCACCAAGGACGTTGCCCTGTTCGCGCAGCTCCTCACGCCGGCTTTCGTAGGCCTCTCGCTCCTGCAGGACAATATCCGGCACTTCCTGGCGCAACTCTTCCGAAGGTTCGAACGGTGTATCAGTAGCCAGCGCACGTAGCCGTTCAGCACGCGCCTGTAGAGCAAAACGTTGCGCGCGATTCTCACGAAAATCAGAAACAAACCGGGTCGGGTCGATTTGCATCAACACTTCGCCCGCACTCACCATTTGCCCTTCTCTCACCATAATTTGTTCAACGACACCGCCATCAAACGATTGAACACGCTGTAATTGACTAGCCGGTATAACGCGGCCCGCGCCACGCGTTACTTCATCTATAGAGGCGAAGTAGGCCCATACCAACAGTGCGATAAGGGTAAACAAGACGGTGTAGAGAAAAAGCCGCGCACGAATGGGCTCTTGCTGCATACGCGCCCAATCCGTATCACTGGCCCAGTCGCGATTCAAATGCGCTGAGGTGACGCGCTTGGCAAACAGTCGGTCCATAAAAGGACGAAACGGCTTTTGGCCTTTTTCAGAAAACCGACCAATCGCATCGAAGCCCTTCTGCTCTGCCGTTGAGGAGGATTTTTTTGCCATTACGATGCCCTCCCGATCTGACCATTTCGCAGCGCCTCGACCACGGTATCGCGAGGACCGTCAGCCACAACTTTGCCAGCATCCATAACGATAATACGATCCACGAGTGAAAGCAGCGATGTACGGTGAGTAACCACTAATACCGTTTTACCTTCAGCCACTTTGGTGAGGTTGGCTTTAAACGCCTCTTCACTAGCGTTATCCATTGAACTAGTGGGCTCATCCAGCAGCAATATGGAAGGGTCTTGGACCAGGGCACGGGCAATGGCCACCGACTGTTTCTGACCACCGGAAAGCGCTTGACCACGCTCCCCCACCTGCAAATCAATGCCGCTCGGATGCCCATTCACTAATGATTCAAGCCCGGCTATCTGCAGCGCACGCAGCAACTCGTCATCATCAATACGATCACTCCCCCCGCCAGCTACAATATTGTCGCGCAGCGAGCCGGCAAAAAGACTGACATCCTGAGGCACATAGCCGATATGGCTGCGAAGCTGTAGAGGATCCAGCTGACGGATATCGACGCCATCCAGCAAAATAGATCCAGAGGTAGGTTGATAAAAACCAAGTATCAGTTTATTGAGCGACGATTTACCGCAGCCAATGCGTCCAAGCAAAGCAATTTTTTCTCCGGCCTTGATTGAAATAGAGACATCACGCAGTGCATCACGCTCTTCATCCGGGTAGCGTAAGGTAACTTTGTCCAGACGAATACTGCCGGCCACGCTTGGTTTTTCAACGTAGGCTTTTCCCTCATGGCGCTCAACACGCTTATCCATCACCTTGTTCAATGACTCAAGCGCCGTAGAAGATTGATGATACTGGGCAAGTAAAGCGGCAGCCTGACTGATGGGCGCCATAGCTCGCGACGAGAGCATATAGGCTGCAATCAATCCACCTTGGGTCAAATTACCTTCAATAATTTGATAGACCCCAACAATAATCACACAGACAGCCACGCTGTTCTGTGCCCACTGCGCCACGCTTGAAACAGAGGTACTCACGTGTTTTAACTGCGCACCGGTGCGCGACAAGAAGGCCGATGCTTTTTCCCAGTGGCGTTGAATACGGCTTTCGGCACGCAACGCTTTTACTGTTTCTAACTGTGAGATGGATTCGACCAGCAACGCATTGCGCCTGGCGCCTACTTCCCACGTCGTCTGAGAAAGCTCATGTAACTTACCCTGGGCGGCAAGCGCGTAGAGCAGCACAAATATGATTCCGGCCAGTACAGGAAGTACCAACCAAGGGTTGATCAAAGCAATAATGGCGGCAAATAGCAGCACGAAGGGCAAATCGACAATGCCTAAAACCGTTGCCGAGTCGATAAACGCACGCACCGATTCAAACGATTGCAAGGTAGAGGTAAACGAGCCGGTGGATGCAGGCCGCTCTTCCAGCCGCATGCCGAGCGACTTGGCCATAATAGAGGACGACAGCTTTACGTCGGCCCGGCTTGCCGCCAAATCAACAAAACCCGAGCGCATAAGCCTTAGCGCCAAATCAAAGCATAAAACAATAAAAACGCCGATCGCCAACACCCAAAGTGTTTCGGTAGCCTGATTGGGAACGACCCGATCATATACATTGAGTACAAACAGCGGCATTGCCAGGGCAAACAGGTTAACCGCTACCGAGCCGAGTACGATATCTCGATAGAGACGCCGATTCTCGCGAATAACCCCCCAAAACCAGTGTTGATCACGCTGCTTTTTTACGCCCGGTTCTGAGACGTTGTCTGATCTGAACTTGGGGCGCACGTAGATGGCTTCACCGCTATATCCTGCGTACAGCTCACCAAGCGGCATCTCGATAGCCGCTTCTGAAAGCTCGGGAAAAATCACCTGAGCTTTCTGACCTTTCAGGTCCAACGCCAGCAGCACGCAGGCACGACCAGGTTCCAGCAACAAGACGGCGGGCAACAACGCAGGGTTAAGCGCTGACAACTTACTTTTTACAATACGTGCCGTAAGCCCCGCCCGTGAAGCCGCTCGCCCAAAGACAGAAGGAATTAGCTTCCCCTCTTCTAAAGGCAAGCCTGCGATCAAAGCTTCTGAAGAAACTTCATGCTGATGAAACGTAGCAATGGCTTTAAGACACTCTAAAAGCTCATCATTAACTTTTGGCCTACCACGTTGCAGAGATGCGGAAGTTTCCAGCTTGCTTTGTGTCACAAAGACCTCGTTACTTTAAGCAGTTGCGTACGTTAATAAATGCCATCCATGAAATATAAGCCTTTTACATGAATCCTATCGTTCAGAGGTGGCCTGATCCAACCCCCCTAGCCTTAACAGAGGGCTGGTCCAGTCATGCGTACTCAAAACTGCTTAACCGGCAGTAAAGTCCTGCAATGTAAAGCCCTGTGGGCCTTCAGTGGCACATACTTGGCCAGGGTTTAATGAAGGGTCCTCATAGCCCAGGTCAGCCAAACTTGGAATATCATCACGCACTACTTCCAAGGTTTGCATCAACTGGCCCATCGCAGCGAGCGTACGTGCTTCGGCTAGCGTGCGATCAAACTCAGCATTGGCGTAAGCCCGGCTAGCTTCAAAGTACTCGTTTTCGCTATCCAGAACGTCTAGCAACGTACGCTGCCCAATATCAAACTGCTGTTGATAAGCACCACGCACCCGGTCAATAGATTGACGGTGATCGTTTAAGTAATTGAGCTGCTCCGTTAACCGCTGGGTATCGTTATAAGCAATCTGGGTGGTTTGGCGCACATTCGTACACGCCGTTTCACGCTGATTAACAGCCTCTTCAATACGCGTTACTGCTGCATCAAACGCAGCTCGGTCACTGCCGCCACGGTAGATGTTCATACTGGCAACCAGTTGAATACTATGCTCGTCGCTACGTCCAGTTAGTGAGTTGTCCTGATTATTGGTGCCTGTACGCCCTTGAATATCCAGACGCGGCATAAACGCTGCCCGAGAGCCATTTTGCTCAGCGCGTTGCACCTCAATGTTTTCCATTGCGGCATAAAAATCAGGGTTACCCTGGAAAGCCATTTCAACGGCTGCATTGACATTGCTTGGCAGCTGCTCTGTGAGCGACGGCGCAGGCAGCATGTTCTGGGCTGGTAGCGTGCCGACAATCCGCTGATACCGGGCGGTCACATCGTGAAGGTTAGAGGCTTCTGACATCAGGTTCGACTCAGCTAACGCCAAACGGCCGCTAATTTGCTCTAAATCCACTCCCCTGCCCGCACCGGCAAGAGCGCGCTCTTCAATTTGAGAGAAAACCCGCTGGTGCTGACGGTAGTTATCCTGCGCCAAGCGAACGAGCTCGCGGTAACGCAATACATCCAAGTACGTGCGAAATGCTTCTAATGCTATATTTTCGCTGGTGCCCAGTAATTCAAAGTAAGCGATAAGACGGGTATGCCCCAGACGCTCAACTTCGCTACGCGTCGCAAAACCGTCAAACACCATTTGCGTTAGGGTTAGTTCGGCAAAATCACTGTTATAGCTGCCCTGACCGTCATTTTGCTGGTCCTGGAGGCCTACACCTGCTCTTACATCAATCGTTGGCAGATAGTTACCTTGAGCGGCCCTAACATCACTACCTGATGCGTTAAAGTTAGCCCAGGCAGCGTTAACTTCAGGATTGGATACGATGGTTTGCTGAATGGTGCTCGGCAGGTCTGTAGAGCCAGGCGTATAAAGGCTGGCAGGCAGCGATTGCGCCAAAGCCGAAAGCGGCATGCAGGCTAG